>NZ_ANNO01000267.1:0-16914 GCF_000409565.1 Pseudochrobactrum sp. AO18b | reverse complement strand
CGCTGCCAGTATGGCAACGCCGCTTTTTACAGAATAATTGTAACAATCAGAACTTTGGTGCCTTTACACCGGCTGCACGGCAAGCGGCGACCAGCGTATTGGCCATCAGCATTGCAATGGTCATAGGGCCAACACCGCCCGGAACCGGCGTAATCGCTCCGGCCACTTTTGCAGCCTCTGCATAATCCACATCACCGACAAGACGGGTTTTACCCTCGCCCTTTTCCGGTGCATCAATGCGGTTGATACCCACATCAATCACAGTTGCACCCGGCTTAATCCAGTCACCTTTGACCATTTGCGGACGGCCAACCGCTGCCACCAGAATATCAGCGGTGCGTGCCAAGGCTGGCAGGTCTTTAGTGCGGCTATGGGCAACAGTGACAGTCGCATTGGCTGCAAGCAGCAAATTCGCCATCGGCTTGCCAACAATATTGGAGCGGCCGATGACAACAGCATTCAAACCAGACAGATCACGACCAAGCTGACGCTCAATCATAATCATGCTGCCAGCCGGAGTGCATGGCACGAAGGCACTATCCACAGCGCCGGTACCGAGCTTGCCGACATTGATATAATGAAAGCCGTCGACATCTTTGTCCGGCGCGATAGTCTGAATAACGCGACCTTCATCAATATGTTTCGGCAGCGGCAACTGCACCAGAATACCGTGAATGGCAGGATCATTATTGAGACTGTCGATCAAATCCAGCAGATCCGCCTCAGATGTATCTTCAGTCAATGTGTGCTGTACAGAGTGGAAACCGCATTCGCGTGCTTTGCGGCCTTTGGAGGCGACATAAACCTGACTGGCCGGATCTTCCCCGACGATCACCACAGCAATCCCAGGCTTTGTGCCGGTTGTATTTAACAAGTCGGATGTTGCAGCTTTAACCGCTGCCACCACATCTTCCGCCAGCAATTTACCGTCGATTACTTTTGCGCCGCTCGTCTCAGTCGCCATCTCACAACTCCGTCAGACAAAAAAACAATGCAAGGCCGAAATTGCGGGATCACAAAGCCACGCGCTCACATCCTGCCCTCGCATAATCTGCCAGCGCGATGATGACAATCAAAAAACGGTCATGCTATCGGAATAACGGCATCAACGTGACGAATTTTCATTCTGTCTGGCATTGGCCAGCTTCTCATGCTCACGCAATGCCTGCCGGATTTCGGCCAGTGCATGGGAAAGGTCTGCAGCTTCCGGAATAGTCTGATCTGCTGCGGCATTGCCGAGCGCATTTTTGCGCATGGCAGCATAGGTTTTGGAAACCGGCTGGCGCACTTCCGCAATAGCCTCTTCCGCCGGTTGCTGTTTCGGCTCCTGCGGTTCTGCATCGGCCTGTTTCACAGGCATTTGCTTTGCCACAGGCGCGACAGGCATTTGCCTTGTAACCACCGGCTGCGCAGGCTGATCCGCAGCGGCTTCAGCTTGTTTGCCGCGCTTTAAAAGGCCGGACAGGTTCAGCCACAGTTTTTTGAACAACGAAGATGACGAAGCCAGTGCAGGTTCGGCAAGTACAGCTCTGTCAGCTTTTACCGATGTCTGTGCGGGAGTCTGCGCCGGAGCCTGTGCATGACTGCGCAGCGGCTGCACACCGGTGCGCCCCATTGCGGCCCGCGCACGGTAAGCGCGGGAACGCTGGATGTTCAGGCCGAAGTCCTGCGGTGCATAGGCCAAAAGCGGTAATGTGCCGGAAAATTTATTATCACGTTCCATAATGCCGCCCCGTCTTAAAATTTATTTACACAGTCATTTCATAATATGCGCCGGACACGCAAACGGCATCCGGTATCAGAGTGTTTTGCCCCTCCTCTGCACATTCCAAAAATCCGGCCAAAACCGAGGTTTTTTGGAAATTCCATGCCTGAAACGCCTGTTCTGTCCGAAAAAACGGGCTCATAAGAACCTGACCGACCGGAATAAAATTCACAGCAGATCATGAAAGCTTTTCAAAACTGTTCGCAGATAAGCGACACGCCAGAAGCAACGCATTTCACAATGCAAATCACGTTTACCCGTTACGCCTTTGCAGCGCGGCGAAGCCGGTGCAAATCACTCTGCCTTATGGTTAACAAAACCTTAATGACTCTGGCAACCACTATAAGAAATAAATTTCACATTTATCTGATTAATGTGACACCGCCCCTGTCATGAAGCCGTAATTTCGCTCTGCGCAGCGAACGATATTTCCATCTGCCGGTCGAATGTTCTATGGTCGGGCAAATCACAGGAGAGGCATTTGATGGCAAATAACACTGTTGTTCTGGTTGGTTGCGGCAATATGGGGTTTGCCATGCTGCAGGGATGGCTCTCCTCGGGCAAGTTACAGCCTTCTGACGTGACAGTGGTTGAACCGGCAGACACTTTGCGCGAACGTGCGGCAAAACTCGGCGTTAAAGCACTGCCGGACAGCACAGGCATTACCGGCTCTCCACAACTGATTATCATTGCGGTCAAACCACAGGTCATTCAGGACATTCTGCCTGCCTATAAAAACTATGCATCTGCCTCGGCTTTTCTCAGCGTGGCTGCCGGTACACCGGTTGCCTTATTCGAGAAAATTCTGGGCGCGCAGGCAGCGATTATCCGCTGTATGCCGAACACACCGGCAGCAATCGGCAAAGGTATGATGGTGACATTTGCCAATAGTAATGTGCAGGCAGATGTCATGCGCTTTACCGAAGAATTACTGGAAACCAGCGGTCAGGTCGCACAGGTCAAAGATGAAAACCTGATGGATGCCGTAACCGCAATATCCGGCTCCGGTCCCGCCTATGTGTTTCATTTCATTGAATGTCTTACACAAGCCGGCATAACCGCCGGTCTGCCGCAGGATATTGCTGCCATGCTTGCCATGCAGACAGTTTACGGTGCAGGCGCGCTCGCTGCGGCAAGCACGGATACGCCATCGCAATTGCGCATTAATGTCACCAGCCCTAACGGAACAACAGCAGCTGCTCTCGAAGTGCTGATGGGTGATAATCGCCTGCAAAATCTTGTCAGCGAAGCGGTTGAAGCTGCCCGTAACCGCTCTATGGAACTCGGAAAAAGCTGAAACACAATACCGCATTACCATAGAGGGAGAGGACGGGTCGTCTTCTTCCTTTTCGTATTTTAATAAGATTTTTCTTTTTTACAGCATTATCCGAAAGTACGATAATATCGGGATTTACCGGAGCGATATTTTCGTTACTCTGACAGGCACGATCTTTGTTTCATGATCGTCTTTGCGGGTTAAAAGCGCGAACAGAAAACACGGCTGAAACAGCCGTCCATTATAGAACTGTCATATAATCAGGCGATAATCAGCCGACACTTTCCGGTTCAGGCTTTGATGCCGGAAACAGATTTATATTTTCAACGGCCTGTCTGTGCGCCGCAAAACACAGCAACAGGCATTTTTTCAAATTACTGCGAACTCCATGCAAGGAAAGTTTGCAGTAAGCAGCCCGACAGAGGAGACAGGAATGTCAAGTTTACTGCCGCCGCTCCATAACGGACATGCATCAATTTATCTGCTGAACGGCTTCCACGAAGCTGTTCATGCCTATGAAGACTGGGATATGGCCGGTCAGGAACCACAGGTTGCCGTGTACGGAAAATCCGTCCGCATCAGTGTGATTTTCCGCCGTCTGACCCAATGTTCAGACCGGCTTCCGCAACATGTTCTGCAATCACTCAAAGCGGCGATACCGCATATTATGAAATATCAGCCTGCAGATTTCCCTGCCACTTATGCAGATGCAAGCGGCTTGCTGCGTCAGGCTCTGCGGAATTATACCCGCAATCCGGTGATCGCTACGCGTTTCAATTAAACGGGGCTAAGCTTTACAAAAACACAACATACGGGCAGATTTTTTATCTGCCCGTTTTCCATTTTACATAGGTAATATTTCTCACTTTCCGACAAGACCTTTAAGCTGCTATAGGCAACTCTTATATGCGGTCGCAGAGCTGCGATCAGCGAAAAATATAAGCCGCTCCGGCAAAGGTTAGTCATGCAGAAACCGCAGATTAAAGCATTCATCATTCATCTGGAGCGTGCAACAGAACGCCGCGCGCAGGTGAATGAACTGATCTCCCAATTACCGGTACCGGCAGAAATCATTACAGCTGTTGATGCAAAACAGCTGAGCGATGCAGATGCGGCACAGGCCTATCAGACGCGCCTGCACAAGCCTTATTATCCGTTCCGCCTGAGCCGCAACGAAATTGCCTGTTTTCTGTCGCACCGCAAAACTTGGCAGACAATCATCGATCAAAATCTCGATGCAGCACTTGTGCTGGAAGATGATGTGGCGCTGACAGCGGACTTTCCTGCTGCTTTTAAAGCGGCGACAGAGATTGCAAAACAAGGCGGGCTGGTGCGTCTGCCGTTCCGCTCCGACCGTGAGACCGGCGCTGTTGTGCTCGAACAGGGAACAACGAAAGTCATTCGTCCCGTACCTGTCGGGCTGGGCATGGTGGCGCAGCTGATTACCCGTGACGCCGCGCAGGCACTGTTAAAAGTAACCGAGAAATTTGACCGCCCTGTTGATACTTTTGCCCAGATGAACTGGGTAACCGGATTGCAACCGCTTTCCGTTGTTCCGGGTGGCGTGCAGGAAATATCTGCCAATCTGGGCGGCAGCACCTTGAAACAGAACCGCTCTCTGGCGCATAAACTGCACAGAGAACTGATGCGGCCGTTCTACCGGCACAGCGTCAAAACCTATTCCCGCAAATCCGGAAAAGCCTGATGAAATCTTCTGCTATTCCCATTCTTCTCTATCATTCGATTGATGTACCGCCTGCACGCGACAAGCCGTTTCGCAGCCTGCATGTGCATCCGGACCGGTTCCGCTCGCAGATGCGCTGGCTGAAAAGACTGGGCTATCAGGGATTGTCCATGCGCGATGCCCGCCCTTATCTTGAGGGCAAAAAACAGGGCAAGGTTGCGGTTATCACGTTTGATGATGGTTTTCTCAATGTCTATCAGCATGCCATGCCGGTGCTGAATGAGCTGGGTTTTACTGCCACCAATTATTTCGTCGCCAATCAGATCGGCGGACGCAATGAATGGGACATTCCGAAAGGCGCAGTTGAAATTCCTTGCATGAGTGCCGAGCAGTTGCGCAACTGGGCTGCACATGGCCATGAGGTTGGCGCGCATACGCTTGACCATATCTATCTGCCGGATGCGGATTTGCAGGAAGCAGAACGGCAGATCGCCGGCTCCAAGAAAATTCTTGAAGAGATACTCGGCGCTGAAGTCACTAATTTCTGCTACCCTTATGGCGGCGAAACACAGGCTGTGCGCGATGTAGCCCGACAAGCGGGTTATGTTCACGCCACCACCACAAAACGCGGCCATGCCCGCGCAACAGATGATCCGTTTGGCCTGCCACGGCGCTATATCCGCCGCACCGATGGCGGATTATTGTTCCTGAAAAAGCTCTTCGGCCTCTGACCGCCGGAGAGAAAACTTTTATTCCGGCACCATTTCAAAGAAAATTACTTTACCGCAGAATTGCAAAACCGGATTTCATTACTATAAACTGGCAGCGACCTGTAATAATTTTTCTCTTACAGATTACAGCATCGTCACCTGAAGCCGGATATATGTTTTGACTGTATTGCCTTCTGCCTGCACTGACCGCCCGCATCATGAAAACCGGCACAAATCCATCATCATTATCGGGGGCGGCTTCTCCGGCGCTTCTCTGGCCTATCATCTGGCAGCGATAACCGATCCGGCAAAACTCAAAATTACGATCATAGAACCGCGCTCCTCTCTTGGCGCCGGTCTGGCTTATTCCACCAATGAGGATGCCTTCCGCCTCAATGTTCTCTCCGACCGGATGAGCATATTTTATGAAGACAAACCGCATTTTGCCCGCTGGATGGAAGAGCAGCACAGTCTGAATAATGATCCGGAAGCCATGACGGAGAACGGTCAGATTTACGCAAGGCGCAGCACTTTCGGCACCTATATGGCGGAACAGCTTGCACCGCTGCTTGCAAGCGGACAAGTGCAGCATATTCGTGCCAGCGCTACCGGCGCCAAACGCTGCGCCTCCGGCCGCTATCAGGTTACCACAGATAAAGGCGAAACGCGGGAAGCGGATTTTCTGGTGATCGCTGCGTCACATCCGCTGCCTGCCCTCCCCGCACCATTGCGAGAACTCCAGCAATCCGGCCAGAACCATGTAAAAGGACTGATCGCCAATCCTTATCAGGCAGGTGCTCTGCAGCAATTGCTTCAGGAGACAGGTCCGGACAGTTCGGTTCTGATCGTCGGCGCAGGTCTCACCTCTGCCGATATGGTGGCAGGGCTGTCACAACACGGACATCGCGGCAATATCACCGTTTTGTCCCGTCACGGTCTGCGCTCCCGTTCCAATCTGCGGCTCAAAGCCGATGAGCCAAGACCGCCGCGCTTCTTCGGTGATTTTATCAATCCGCCGGAAACATCGGCCGTGCGCCTACTGCACAAAATCCGCCGGACAATCCGCGAAGCGGCACAACAATCCGTGCCGTGGCAATCGGTGATTGATACTTTGCGCGATCAGGGCGGCGAGATATGGCTTGCTCTGCCGCTCAGTGAGCGCAAGCGCATTGTCCGGCACCTGCGCACGTTCTGGGATGCGCATAGGTTTCGCTTAGCAACACAGACAGATGATGTTCTTGATGAACGCAGCCGCTCGGGAACACTGAAATTTCTCGGCGCACACCTCACGGATGCTGCACGCGCTGATGACGGTCACGGCTTTATCGTGACCTATCGCCTGCGCGGACAATCAGGAACAATCACACAGCATTTTGACGCTATTATTGTTACCACCGGCCCTGCGCATGGCGATATTATCGGTCAGTGCCCGCCATTGGCAATGCTCTGTGAAGACGGTCTGATTGAAATGGATCCTACAGGTCTTGGCCTGCATACAAGCCGCACTGAGCAGACGGATACAACCATGCGTGCCATCGGCAAAAACGGCAGTATTGCTGATAATCTGTTTATCGCAGGGCCTTTAGCCCGCGGCACTTTCGGCGAATTAATGGGCGCGCCGGAAGTGGCGCGCTATACAGAAACATTGGCGGACGTGATCAGACAGGCTACTGCGCTTATTCAGCAGCCTCATAAATCTGCTGACGTCTGTTGAAAACGGCCTGCGCACCATCAAGGATCAGAAGCAGTTTTTTGTCCCACCAATCCTTCGGGTGATCCGTCATCATACGGCTCATAATCAGGATCGGCCGCGCCGTATCCGGATTGCGTGCGGCTTCTGCCTGCCACGACTGCACAACCTTCTCAATTCCGCGTTCGCCAATGCGACCCGGTTTTTTATAGGCTCTGCGCCAGCCGGTGAAGTAATCGACCGTCATATCCATCATACTGTCGATCAGCACAACGGCTTCCTCAGCCGAGAAACCATATTCCACAAACTGGTTAGCCATTTCGCCAAAAGCGCGGATACCGGATGGCGGGGATACTTCCAGTTCCCGCATGGCATCGGCCAGCCCCGGATGTCTGTTGAATAATTCCCAGGCTGAACTGGCGACATTTTGCGCAAACTCATACCAGTCGGCAGGATTACCGCGCCAGTCCAGTTCGGTAATGGCCAGATCGGCAGCAGCCAACAGCAATTCATTGCGGCCTTTGACATAGCGGTAAAGGGATGAGTGATCGACCCCGAGCGCCTGACCGACAGCAATCATCGTCACATCATCGAGACCGATTTTCAACGTCACACGCGCGATTTCCTCAAGAGAAATCCGCGCCGGACGACCGATACGCGGGCTTGGCGCCACACATGACTTTGCCGAAATTTGCTTTTTCATAGCCGCCCCGTCCGAAAATTATGCATGCACGTAAGGATTAAACACTCTGTTGCAAACTCAATTAGCGTTGAATGCGCCCTTTTACAACAGAGTGTGACTAAAATTGCGGACAGCTCCGGCCTTTTCAACCGGAATATATCGAAAACCCGTGACTGAGGCGGCCTGATTGACTGAAATCAATGCCGCAAAACCGGCCTAGGTCTATTTACCGCACATGTCCTTATAGACGGCGCGCCTCTAAAGGATTAGGTAAAGGTGAAGAAAAGGAAGATGCCTCATGGACTATAGCCGGTTTTTTGAAGCGGCCATTGACCGCCTTCACACTGAAAATCGTTACCGTGTATTTGCTGATCTGGAGCGTATTGTCGGCCGCTTTCCGCAAGCAATCTGGCGCCATAACGGTCAGGCGCGTGAAATCACCGTATGGTGCTCCAATGACTATCTCGGTATGGGGCAAAATCCTGATGTTCTGAAAGCCATGACCGATGCAGCCGTCTCGCAAGGGTCCGGCGCCGGTGGCACACGCAATATCTCCGGCAATAATCATCCGCTTGTTGAGCTTGAACATGAGCTCGCGGATTTGCACGGCAAAGAAGCCGGTCTGGTTTTCACCTCTGGCTTTGTCTCCAATGATGCCTCTATCTCGACCATAGCCAAGCTCCTGCCGGATTGCCTGATCCTGTCGGATGAACTCAATCATGCATCGATGATCGCCGGTATCCGTCATTCCGGTGCCGACAAGCAGATTTTCCGTCACAATGATGTGCAGCATCTTGAAGAACTTTTGAAGGCTGCGGGCAAAGACCGCGCCAAACTGATCGTTTTTGAATCCGTCTATTCCATGGACGGTGATGTGGCACCGCTGAAAGCAATTGTGGAACTGGCAGAAAAATACAATGCCATGACCTATCTTGATGAAGTCCATGCCGTTGGCATGTATGGCGCACGCGGCGGCGGCATTTCAGAACGCGAAGGCCTGAGCCATCGTATTGATATTATTGAAGGCACATTAGCCAAATCCTTCGGCACATTGGGCGGATATATTACCGGTTCCAAGGCTGTGGTCGATGCTGTGCGCTCCTATGCGCCGGGCTTCATCTTTACCTCAGCCCTGCCACCGGCAATTGCCAATGCAACAGTTGCAGCCATTCGCCATCTCAAAGCCTCGGGCACCGAACGCGAATTGCAGCAGAAGAATGCACAACTGACTAAGGACACGCTGAAACGTGCCGGTCTGCCGGTTATGCCGACAGAAACGCATATTGTGCCGCTCTTTGTCGGCAATGCGGATTTGTGCAAAAAAGCTTCGGATCGCCTGCTGGAAGTTCATGGCATTTATATTCAGCCGATCAACTTCCCGACCGTACCACGCGGCACTGAACGCCTGCGCATCACACCGACTCCTGTTCACGGGGAAGAGCTGATTGCCGGTCTGAAAGAGGCACTGCTGGAAGTATGGCAGGCTTTGAACATTCCTTATGCAACGGATTTTACCGGCAGCCCGCTGAAACAATCTGCTTAATAAAGAGCAATATCAGCTTCAATCCTGACAGCCGCTCAGAGCTCCGCCTGTGCGGCTGTTTGCTTTTCATCCATACGGCGCAGCGATCGGGCAAGAAACGGCACAAAGATCGCAATCATCATAAAGCGCACAACATGGTGCGAAGCCACATAGGCCGGATCAACACCCAGAGAGAAAGCAATCACAGTCAGCGCTTCCAATGCACCCGGCGCGAAAGCCAGCGCAATTTGTGCCGGATGCAGCCCTGTTGCCAGCCATGCCAGCGCACAGATTGCGGCGGCGGTTCCCGTACCAACGATGAAAGCCATCAGCGCCACCGGCAAATAATTCAGGATAGCGCCGCGATGCCGTGCATCAACCCGCGAGCCGATCAGAGCTCCGAGAACAACCATACCAAAATCCGCCATTTCAGGCGGCACGCGCACGGTTACAAAACCGGTCACATAGACCAGCGCACTGGCGAGCAATGCGCCCAGCATCATCCCGCCCGGCAAACGGCTGTAATGGCCGATCAGCGCGCCAAGGCCACCCGCAGCGAACAACCATAGCCACTCTTTTTGCTGGCTACCTGAACCGGCAACAAAATCGATATGCGGTGCGGATTGCCCAAGCACATTAAGTACCGGCGCCAATAACCCGATGAGCAACAACAGGCGCACAGTCTGAATAATGGTGATTTTAACCAGATCGGCACGGGTTTCGCTGGCTGCAGCCATCACGAAAGACAAGGCACCAGGCAAAGAAGAGAAAAAAGCCGTTTGCGCATCCCAGCGAAACACATAGCGCAGCAGCATAAATGTAAAACCGGTTACCGCCACCAGCATCACAAACAGCAGCATAAAGCTCAAAGGCCATTCGCCGATCTGGCTTAGCGTTTCAGGACGCACACCGGAACCGGCTTGCAGGCCGAGCATGATAAAAACCGCATTACGCAACCAGACAGGCAGATAAATGCGGATACCGCTCAGAGATGCAATGGTCACGCTGCACATTGAGCCGAGCAGAAAAGGAATGGGCAGTCCGGTCAGATAAGCGATTGCGGCACCGCTGCCGGCAATCAGAAATGTCAGGAAAAGCGCATAGATATTTTTCAGAGAGAACTGACGGGACATGGGATATTCTTAACCAGAGCATTTCCGGATGGCAGGCATAATCGTCGCGCCGGAGTCTTGTTGTGTTGGCCGCATTATATGCAACCAAAATATCAGACAAATTAAGAATAAACCCGGCTTCATTTCTGAGGCCGGGTTTAGGATTTTATAATCAGGCTTTTTTCGCCAGAAGATCACGGATTTCTGTCAGCAGAACCTGATCTGCCGGAATTGCGGCTTCAGCTTCAGGCTTGGCCTCTTCCTTTTTCTTCATACGGTTCATGCCTTTAACAACAAGGAACAGAACCCAGGCGATAATCAGGAAGTTAATCAGCAGCGTAATGAAATTACCGTAAGCAATGGTTGCACCGGCTTCACGCGCTGCCGCCAATGTACCCTTAGGCTCACCGGCCAGCTGGATAAACATGTTGGAGAAATCAATACCGCCGGTGATGAGACCGATAATCGGCATGATAATGTCATTCACGATGGAATTGACCAGACCACCAAATGCACCGCCAATGATGACACCGATGGCCAGATCGACCATATTGCCCTTGAGGGCAAATTCACGAAATTCCTTTAGCATGAGCTATCCTTTACAAGTACGGGGGCTTACTCTTTTTATATCCGGCAATAAAAACAAAGTAGCGGAGATTATTATAGTCTCAAGATCAGAAAGCAGCTTACTGCTTGATTATCCTGAAGTGTTGCATACAAACATAGGTACAGAATAATCAGCGGACAGAGACTGCCATTATTGCAGCCATATACAGGATCTTTCTGTCCCGCAATCATTAACCGGTCAGCAAGGGGGCTGAATGCACGGCTGGATCATTATCGGCATCGCATTTCTCTATCTGATCCTGCTCTTTGCGGTTGCCAGTATTGGCGACAGTAAAGCATCGCGCTGGGGCTCCAAGCCAAGACCCTATATTTATGCATTCAGCCTTGCTGTTTACTGTACATCATGGACCTTCTTCGGCTCGGTCGGGCTTGCAGCTGACCGCGGGCTTGAATTCTTAGGTATTTATATCGGCCCTATTCTGGTTTTCACCTTCGGCAATAAATTTCTGCGTCATGTGGTGCGGCTGGCAAAAGCCGAGCGCATTACCTCTATCGCCGACTTTCTCGCCGCCCGTTACGGCAAAAGTACCAGCGTCGCCACGATCGGCACCTGCATCGCCGTGGTCGGCTCCATGCCCTATATCGCCCTGCAGCTGAAAGCCGTATCCGGCAGTGTCGATATGGTTCTGGCTGAATATCAGGCTTCCTATGACCCGATTGTCTATGTCTTCGGCGACATATCGCTGTTTGTTACTGCGCTGCTGGCTATATTCGCCATCCTTTTCGGCACCAGACATACGGATGCGACTGAGCATCAGGACGGGCTGATTCTTGCGGTTGCGTTAGAATCCGTCATCAAAATCACCGCCTTTCTGATTGTCGGCATTGCCACAACCTTCTTCCTCTTCGGCTCACCTTTTGATCTGCCGCAACAATTGCAGGAACGGAATATTGATTTCTGGGGCATGTTAACCCGTACCAGCCCCAGCACCTGGATTGTTCACACCGTTCTGAGTGCTGCGGCAATTCTGATGCTGCCGCGCCAGTTTCATGTCACCGTGGTTGAAAACCGCAGCGAAAAGGAATTGCGCACCGCCCGCTGGCTGTTTCCGGTCTATCTGATCCTGATTAACCTGTTTGTCCTGCCAATCGCCCTGCAAGGCATTATCAATCTCGGCCCCACAACCAATGCAGATCTCTATGTTCTGGCGCTGCCGCTGGCAGCAGGCTCACATCTTTTAACTCTGCTGGCTTTTGTCGGCGGGCTTTCTGCTGCTACGGCGATGGTGATCGTGGCCTGCGTGGCGCTGTCGATCATGATCTCTAACCATCTGCTGCTGCCATTGCTGATCCGCTACGTCTATCGTCGCCAAAAACATCAGCAACGGGATCTGACCCGTCTTATCCTCTATACCCGCCGTGCAACCATTGTGATTATTCTGGCGGTGACTTTCAGCTATTACCGCGCCAGTTCCAGCACATTCGGGCTGGCTTCTATCGGTCTGGTTTCTTTTGCAGCGATTGCACAATTTGCGCCCCCGCTGATCGGCGGGCTGATCTGGCGCAATGCCAATGCACGCGGAGCTGTTCTGGGCATGGTCAGCGGCTTTGCTGTCTGGGCCTATACGTTGCTGCTGCCGACACTGGCAAATCCCGATGCGCCGATCCTGCGGGAAGGTTTATGGGGGCTTTCCTATCTGCGTCCGCAGGCACTCTTCGGCGTTGATGCCCTGCCCCTCACCCATGGCGCTCTGTGGAGCCTCGCTATTAATGCACTGTTCTTCGTGATCGGTTCGCTCTCCCGACAGTCCACACCGCTGGAGCGCATTCAGGCCAGCACATTCATGCCGCGCAATCTGAAAACGGTACCGGTTCTGCGCCGTTTCCGCACCAGTGTCACTGTCGGGGAAATCAAAAATACGATTGCCCGCTATCTGGGTGAAGACCGCGTTGCCCTTGCTTTCAGCCGCTATGAACATAATGGCGATCAGCCGCTGGATGATAAAGCCGTCGCCGATGTGCCGCTGATCCGTTTTGCCGAGCAAATATTGGGTAGTGCCATCGGCTCATCTTCCGCGCGGCTGGTGCTGTCGCTGCTGCTTCAGCGCAAGGACAATACTGCACCGGATACGCTGCGCCTGCTGGATGATGCTTCAGAAGCCTTGCAGCACAATCGCGATCTGCTGCAAACCGCGCTGGATCAGATGGAACAGGGCATCACCGTTCTCGACAAGGATTTTCGTCTGACCTGCTGGAACCGGCGTTTCCGCCATCTGCTGCAACTACCGGACGGGCTGACACAGGTTGGCACACCGATTTCCGATGTGCTCGACCGGTTGCTGCATAATGGTGAAATTCATGCGGGTGATGCCGCGATGATGATGCGCACATTGGAGCGCACCCATGAGCCAAGCCGTATCCTGTTGCACTCCACCGGCAAAATCATTGAAATTGCAGCCAATCCGATGCCGGATGGTGGCATTGTTGCCAGTTACACTGATATTACCGCTTCAGTTGAAGCCGATAATTCCATGAAGCGTCTCAATGAAACGCTGGAGCAGCGCGTCGCCGACCGCACCACCGAACTGCTTGAAGTGAACCAGCAGCTTGTCCGTGCGCAGAAACTGGCGGAAGAGGCCAATTTCGGCAAAACACGTTTTCTCGCTGCTGCCGGTCATGATATTTTGCAGCCGCTCAATGCTGCCCGCCTCTACAGCACAGCCTTGAGCGAAAGGCTCGGCGCATCGGAAGCGCAACTGGCGCGCAATATTGACTCCTCCCTTGAAGCGGTTGAAGGCATTCTCAGTGCGCTGCTGGATATTTCACGGCTTGATACCGGCGCGCTCAAACCGGAGCTTTCGCTGTTCCGTCTGGATCGCCTGCTTCAACAGGTTGTTACAGATTTCACACCGCTTGCTGCCACGAAGGGTCTGAAACTTCGTGTCGTGCCCTGCTCCCTCACAGTCTATAGCGACCGCAATCTTCTGCGTCGTCTGCTGCAAAATCTGATCTCGAATTCGATCAAATACAGCCGCAGCGGCAAAATTCTGCTTGGTGTGCGCCGTCGCGGCGGCGATCTGGAAATCAAAGTTGCCGATACCGGCATCGGCATCGCACCGGAAAAACAGCAATTGGTTTTCCGCGAATTTTACCGGCTGGATGAAGGGATCAGTCAGGCAGACGGGCTGGGACTTGGTCTTTCCATTGTCGATCGTATTGCCCGTGTGCTGGATCTGACAATTCGTCTGCAATCAGAACATGGCAAAGGCACCTGTTTCAGCATCATTATGCCGGTGTCTCAGGAGCCTGCGGTTGAAGTTTCACCTGAACCGTCACAGGCCAGACGCCGCAGCAATGCGCTCGAAAATATGCGGGTTTTGTGTATTGATAATGATCCGCTGATCCTCGACGGCATGCGCATTCTGCTGGAAGGCTGGGGTTGTGACATCACTCTGATCCGTGACGGCGCACAACTCAAGGACTGGTGCAATCATATCGCCCGCTCACAAGCGAGCGTCAAAATATTGCCGGATATTATTCTGGCTGACTATCATCTCAACCGTGAAAACGGGCTGGATATGATCGGCTATATCCGCGAAACGCTGGGTCATACCATACCGGCCGTTCTGCTGACGGCCGATCGTTCAAAAGAGGTCAAATTACAGGCCACGGAAGAAAATGTTCATGTGCTGAACAAGCCGCTGAAACCCGCAGCATTGCGGGCTTTGCTGGCGCATTATCATATGCGGTGAAAGACTGTGAAATGCTCCGGTTCAATCCAGAAGTGCAAAACCTGGACCAAGCCGCGAGAGCAGAATCACCGCCTGTGTGCGGCTGTCCACGCCCAGCTTCTGCAGAACCGCAGATACATGGGCTTTCACCGTGGCTTCTGAAATATTCAGCTCATAGGCCAGCTGCTTGTTCAGAAGTCCCTGTCCAAGCATTGAAAGCACGCGGGTTTGCTGCGGTGTGAGCGCGCGGATACGGGCAATCAGATCAGCAATTTCCGCATCATTTTCCGCGCCGAGTTCCATATCACCGGACACCCATTCCCCGCCGTCCAGCACGGTGCGCACGGCCTCACCGATTTCCTCAAGACTCGCGGATTTTGAAACAAAACCGGAGGCTCCGAGCTCCATGGCGCGGCGGATTGTGGTGACATCATCGGTGGCGGAAACAATCATGACCGGCAGCTGCGGATGCTGCGCCTTGAGATTGATCAGGCCGGATAAACCGCTGACACCGGGCATGGTCAGATCGAGAAACAACAGGTCAACATCCTGCGCCTCTTCTGCAACCTGTTGCAATTGCTGATAATTGTCAGCCTCAGTCACACTCTCAGGCTGAAAACCGTCCTGTAATATCTGTCGCAATGCGCCACGGAATAAAGGATGATCGTCGGCAATAATAAAATTCAATTCCATAAATTTCCTACCCCTTGCCTGCCCCCTTAGCAGTCTCCCCGCAAATCATCTCCTGAAAGCACCTTATCTCTTTATATAACCAAAGATAAAGTTAGAAATGACCTGTTTTCATCTTGCATTTTCTTCATGTACAGAGCCCTTCCCGCTCCGCCTGCATTTCTGAAAATGCTCTGTTCTTTGTTTTTACATGCAACAGAACTGATCCGTAATCAGGATCAGAAACCGGTCAGACAAACTGGTTTCCATACCTCAGCGCTTCACAATTTCGCAATGCGCTCCGGCCACCGGCATTTCATTTCAATGATAAATCCGGCTTGAGAAAACCGGTGAATGCAATTTCCAGCACAATAAAAGCCGCCTGTAGCAGACGGCATGCATATTCATTATGCAATATTACAGGCAAAGCGTACAATATACAGTCTGATTTCTGCTTTTGCCGCGATGGTGCCGTATTGTCAGTTAGGGTGATGCCTGCTCTATATGCAAGAGAAAATCTTATTGCTTCGCAGATAAAATAACGCAAAAGGACGACCTATGACACGCCACAGCCTCTATCCGGAAATTCAACCCTATCGGGAAGAGATGTTGCAGGTCTCATCGCTGCACCGGATTTATTTTGAGGAATGCGGAAACCCGAACGGTAAGCCGGTCATTATGATCCATGGCGGCCCGGGCGGCGGCATCTCGCCGACTATGCGCCGTCTGCATGATCCTTCAGCCTATCGTATCATCCTGTTTGACCAGCGCGGCTGCGGCCGCTCCACGCCCCATGCGGAATTGCGCGAAAATACCACATGGGATCTGGTTGCGGATATGGAGTGTCTGCGCACCCATCTCGGTGTTGAAAAGTGGCAGGTTTTCGGCGGTTCATGGGGCTCGACCCTCGGCCTCGCTTATGCACAGACCCATCCGGAGCACGTCAGTGAACTGGTGCTGCGTGGTATCTTTCTGGCACGCCGTTTTGAAGTGGACTGGCTCTATAGCAACGGCGCCAGCATTATCTATCCGGATCGCTTTGAAGCCTATCAGCTGCATATTCCGGAAGCCGAGCGCGGCGATATGGTGGCGGCCTATTACCGCCGTCTGACTGATCCGAATCCGCAGGTGCAGATTGAAGCGGCACGCCGCTGGTCACGCTGGGAAGGCTCTGCGATTTCCCTGCTGCCGGATCCGGAACGCGAAAATGCGTTTGCGCAGGATCACTTCGCCATCGCTTTTGCGCGTATCGAATGTCACTATTTCCAGAACCGCGCTTTCTTTGATACCGACGATCAGCTGCTGCGTCTGGCTGACCGTATCCGCCATATTCCGGGTGTTATCATCCATGGCCGCTACGATATGTGCACGCCGTTCATCAATGCATGGCATCTGAAGAAAGTCTGGCCGGAAGCTGATCTGCGTATTGTCGAAGATGGTGGTCATGCAGTGACCGAGCCGGGTATCACCCACGAACTGATCGAAGCAACACGCCGCTTTGCCAAT
>NZ_ANNO01000266.1:0-2149 GCF_000409565.1 Pseudochrobactrum sp. AO18b | reverse complement strand
GGTTTTTTTTCTTTGGGAGAGATTATGTACGGTTCGGCACCGGTGCCGGTTCATCAAGGCTCTTGGCTACGCCCATGAAAGACCGCATGAAACGCTCCATATAGCCGAGTCCTTTTTCGAACTCTTCTTCACTTGGCAGGGAACTGCTGGCGACACCACTTTTTTCAAGCTTGGCGATACGCGCGGTCAGATCAGCAACCTGTTTTTCCAGAAGCACTGTGCGTTCATCACTGCTGAGCTGTGCCGGTTTGGTTTCAGCACATTCAATTTTACCGGCCTGTTCCTTACACAAAGCAAATTCACCGGTCTGGCGGTCAAGACGGATAATACCGGCTTCGGTTTTCTCCATAGAGTAGCGCTGCATATCCTGTGCCGGAGACGGGCTCATACCCCAAACCAGAGCCAGACCCGTGAGAGCCGAAAGAACGGCACTGCGTATGATAAGCTTGGATTTGTTTTCTTTTGCCACCGCAATCGCGATACCGGACCGGTTCTTCATCTGCCCACTCCTTTAATCTGTCTGGCTGGTATATGGGTTTTATCCAAGTATTTTCCAGTGCATCCTGTCAAAAACACAGAGCTGTCAAAACGCACTTTTGCTCATTTGCAAAAATGGCGTTAACCCTTTATTAAAATTTAGAGGTGGCTTGTGACTTAATTTTGTCTTAAAAGCTGCCGGATGCGCCAAACCGGCCAGATATATAAAATGTCTGAACAGCTTTTCCGTTCACAACAATAGCGTTTTTCATGTCAAACAGTGATCCGTCACACCATACCATCTACAAGATCGCCACGCGCGCCCAATGGGCAGACGCTGAAAAGGCAGGGCATTTTTCCGGTGCCCCTGTTGATTTACAGGATGGATATATCCACTTTTCCACCCATGACACGGTTGCCGAGACGGCTGCCAAGCATTTTGCCGGTCAGGATGACCTGCTGCTTGTGGCCGTTGATGCAAACCAGCTGGGCGATGAACTTCGCTATGAAATTTCCCGCGGCGGCAAAGCCTTCCCGCATCTCTACGCACATCTCCAGCTCACTGCGGTGCGCTGGGTGAAAGACCTGCCGCTCGACAGCGACGGCAAGCATCAGTTTCCGGAGCTTGAACAATGAGCGGTTTTTTTGAAAATATTGCCCGTCGCGCACTTTTTGCGATGGATGGTGAGCAGGCGCATGGCCTGTCGATTGCAGCGCTGAAAACCGGCGTTCTCTCCAGCCCTGCACCGCTTGACCCTGCTTTGCAGCAAACTATTGCCGGCCTCAAATTTACCAATCCGCTGGGTATGGCCGCGGGCTTCGACAAGAATGCCGAAGTGCCGGATGCACTGCTGAAACTCGGTTTTGGCTTTGCCGAAGTCGGCACCATCACGCCGCGCCCGCAGGCTGGCAATCCGAAGCCGCGCATCTTCCGCCTTGTGGAAGACCGTGCGGTGATCAACCGTCTGGGCTTTAATAATGAAGGCCATGAAGCGGCCTATAAACGCCTCAGCCAGCGCAACAGCTGCAGCAGCTGCGGTATTGTCGGCGTGAATATCGGCGCCAATAAAGACAGTGAAGATCGCGTGGCCGATTATGTGGCCGGTATTCACCGCTTCTACAGCGTAGCCAAATATTTCACCGCCAATATTTCTTCGCCGAACACACCGGGTCTGCGTGATCTGCAAGCCAAAGACAGCCTGCATATTCTCTTGGAGAAAGTTCTGGAAGCCCGCGATCAGGAAGCTGAAAAATGCACCCTGAAACGCCCTGTATTCCTGAAAATTGCACCGGATCTCACCGAAGAAGGTCTGGATGATATTGCCGAAGTGGCGCTTGCGCATCCGCTTGATGGCTTGATTATCTCCAACACCACTTTGTCGCGCACCAATCTGGTTAATCAGGTGGAAGCGAAAGAGACCGGCGGCCTTTCCGGTGCACCGATTTTTGAACGCTCGACTATTGTGCTTGCTAAAATGCGTCAACGCATCGGCAAAGCCATGCCGATCATCGGTGTCGGCGGTGTGGACAGCGGCGCAACTGCGCTTACCAAAATTAAAGCCGGTGCCGATCTGGTACAGCTTTATACCGGTATGATCTATCGCGGCCCGACTGTACCAAAAGAGATCGTCAAAGAACTCTCCGCATTGGTGAAGCAGGCTGGCGTCGCCAA
>NZ_ANNO01000265.1:0-8955 GCF_000409565.1 Pseudochrobactrum sp. AO18b | reverse complement strand
GCGGTTCTCACCACTCCGGCTTTTTTGTATCTTTATTTGTTTAACCGCTGATCTTTGAGAAATCAGCGACCTGACCGGTCACGGAGCGGATTTTCGCCAGCAGTGCCAAGCGATTGGCACGGATGGCTTCATTCTCATCATTAACCATTACCTTGTCAAAGAAGGCATCAACCGGCGCACGCAACTCAGCCATAGCTGACATAGCCGCTGAGAAATCTTCCTTGGCAATGGCCTCGGCGGCCTTGGTTTCTGCTGACTGCACAGCAGCAAACAATGCCTTTTCCTCTTCATTGTTGAAGAGTGCAGCATCCACGCTGTCGGCAACAACAGTGCCTTTTTTCTCTTCAGCGCCGAGAATATTGGCTGCACGCTTGGTACCTGCCAACAAGTTCTTACCGTCTTCCTCATTGATGAAAACGATCAGTGCTTCAAGACGACGGGCAACCAGCAGCAGATTATCAGCATCAGCTGACAGGACTGCATCAATTGCATCGTGACGTGCACCTTCATCCTTCAAATAGACCTTGAAACGGTCATGGAAGAAGGACAACAGATCAGCGCCAACATCTTTTGATGCCAGACCTTCGATTGAAGCCATCGGCTTCTCAGCCTGTGCGATCAGCGCTCTCAGTTCTGCGCGGATATCATTTTCGAGGATCAGGCGGATCACACCAAGGGCTGCACGACGCAACGCATAAGGGTCTTTCGAACCTGTCGGCTTTTCATCAATCGCCCAAAAACCGACAAGAGTGTCGATCTTGTCAGCCAACGCAACAGCAACCGAAACCCGATCGCGCGGCACACGGTCTGACGGACCCTGCGGCTTGTAATGATCTTCAAGTGCTGTTGCGACAGCAGCATCTTCGCCCTGAAGCAAAGCGTATTTATGCCCCATTGCGCCCTGCAACTCAGGGAACTCGCCGACAACTTCGGTCTGCAAATCAGCTTTTGCCAGCACTGCTGCACGGGCAGTCAGCGCAACATCCGCACCAACCAGTGGTGCAATTGCCTCTGCAAGCGCCTTGATACGTGACACGCGCGCACCCTGCGTGCCGAGCTTGGCATGGAAGGTCACATTGAGCGCATCCAGACGCGCCATGCGCTGATCGAGCGGCTTAGCCAGATCAAGCGCAAATTTCGCAGCGGAAGCTTTCAGCTTGTCCATATCCGGCATATCTGCCTGATCGGTATGCCAGAAATACAAAGCATCGGACAAGCGGGCGCGAACAACTTTGCCGTTACCGAAAGCGATTTCCTTGCCACCGTCACGGGCAGCAATATTTGAGATCAGAATGAACTTGTTGGACAGTGCATCTGTCTCGCCCTGCTTGCGGGTGACAAAGCATTTCTGATTGGCACGGATGGTCAGACGGATAACTTCCGGTGGAATGGAGAGGAACTCTTCCTCAAATTCGCCCATCAGCACCACCGGCCATTCAACCAGACCGGACACTTCTTCCAGCAGGCCTTCGTCTTCAACCAGTTCCAGACCGGAAGCGAAGCTCAGATTGCGGGCATCGGTGAGAATGATTTCCTTGCGACGTTCAGCATCGAGTACCACATGCGCTTTTTCCAGCTTCTCAACATAGTCGTCAAAGCGGCGCACGGTGATCGGCTGACCATCACTCATGAAACGGTGACCACGTGTGGTGTTACCGGAGCGCACGCCGCCGACTTCAAAATCCACCACAACGGTTTCTTCGGTTTCAGGACCAAACAGGCAGATGATCGACTGCAGCGGACGCACCCAGCGCAAGGAACCGGACTGTGCCGAGGCCTTGCCCCAGCGCATGGATTTCGGCCACGGGAAATTCTGCACCACATTCGGCACCAGTTCCGCGATGATTTCTTCCGCAGCCCGGCCGGATTTGGTGATATGCGCGACGTAGAAATCGCCTTTTTTCGGGTCGGAATGCACATGCGCCTGTGCAATATCGCTCAAGCCAGCTTTACGCAGGAAGCCCTGAATTGCGGCTTCAGGTGCAGTAACTGACGGGCCTTTGATATCTTCATGCACGTCTTTTGAACGCACAGTCAGACCACGAATATCCAAAGTCAGACGACGCGGTGTCCAGTAAGGCGTTGCCGCCTCATAGGTCAGACCGGCTTCAACCAGACCATCGGTGATCATTTTCTTCAAATCACCGGCAGCTTTACGCTGCATGCGCGCCGGGATTTCCTCGGAGAACAATTCTAACAGTAAATCAGGCATCAGCGTGCGCCCTCCGCATGCTCATTTTTTGTTTTGTCCGTCCTCACTTCGTTGCGGGCGGACGGCTGTGCCGGAATTTCTTCCGAGAAAAGTTCAAGCAACAAATCAGGCATCAGCGTGTCTCATTCTTGTAGTTGACGCCACCAGCATCGGTCTGAAGAAAGGCTTCACCGCACTGGCGCGCAAGATTGCGCACACGCAGAATATAGCTCTGGCGCTCGGTTACCGAGATAACGCCACGGGCATCCATCAGATTGAAAATATGTGACGCTTTGATCGCTTGATCGTAAGCAGGGAAAACGCACTTATGTAAGTTCCCTGTCTCTTTTTTATTCCCGCTCGTGCCTTCGGCACTCGTCGCCTCTTGTGGTGCCCCTGCCGCAAGCACAGCTTTACATTCCGCTTCCGCATCAATGAAATGCTGGTGCAGCATATCGGTATTGGCGATTTCGAAATTGTAGCGGGAATATTCCTGCTCGGTCTGGAGGAACACGTCACCGTAAGTAACTTTGTCCTCGCCTTCGAGGCCATTGAAGTTCAGGTCATAAACATTGTCCACGCCCTGCACATACATAGCGAGACGCTCAAGACCATAGGTCAGCTCACCGGCAACCGGCGAGCATTCAATACCGCAAACCTGCTGGAAATAAGTGAACTGCGAGATTTCCATGCCATCGCACCAGCATTCCCAGCCCAAGCCCCAAGAGCCGGTAGTCGGGTTTTCCCAGTCATCCTCAACAAAGCGGATATCGTGCAGATCGGTATCAATGCCGATGGCTTTCAGCGAGCCGAGATACAGTTCCTGCAGGTTCGGCGGGCTTGGCTTCAACAGCACCTGATACTGGTAATAATGCTGCATACGGTTCGGGTTTTCACCATAGCGACCGTCTTTCGGACGACGTGACGGCTGCACATAGGCAACATTCCACGGCTTTGGCCCCAATGCGCGCAAAGTAGTGGACGGATGCAGCGTACCCGCCCCGACTTCCATATCGTAAGGCTGCAAAATTGTGCAGCCATGCTGCGCCCAGTAGTGCTGGAGCGCCATGATAAAGCCCTGAAAAGAGCGGGTCGGATGCAGGTGTTCAGGCAATGTGCTGGTCACGGAAGGCCTCGTTGGAGCATTCTTGGCGAGATCGGCTATCAAAACTGCTCTTCTTGCAAATCATGCGTGGTGAAAACGGTGAAAGCTGAGCCATAACAGCTCAGCTCCGCCGAAAAACAGATAGTTTGTCCTAATTATTCCGCGTTAAACGGTCAAGACTTAAAGCCGGATAGCAAGCATTATGGCTTGGCAGCGGGATCGGCAGGCTTAGCATCCGGTGCTTTCTCCGGTGCAGTGTCAGGCTTTACCGGCGCAATATCTTTCACATCAGCTTCCGCCGTCTGTGTCAGCCCCTGTTTCAGCTTCTTCTCGATCTTGGCCAGTTCTGCCGCTTCAGGCTTACCGGCGATGGCATGGTTCCACTGGAAAGTCGCTTCCAGCCCGCGCCCTGCCTGCCAATAGGCATCACCCAGATGATCATTGATTGTCGGATCTTCCGGACGCAGCTTGACTGCCTTTTCCAGTTCGACAACGGCCTCATTATAGCGGCCAAGCTTGTAATAAGCCCAGCCAAGGGAATCGACGATATAGCCATCCTGCGGGCGCATCTCGACGGCCTTGCGGATCATCTGCAAAGCTTCTTCCAGATTTTCACCACGATCAACCCATGAATAGCCGAGATAATTCATCACCTGCGGCTGGTTCGGAAACAGCTCCAGTGCTTTACGGAAATTAGGCTCAGCCTTATCCCACTGTTTCAGACGCTCATAAGCAATGCCGCGCTGATAGAAAACCGGCCAGTCCTGACGCACGGGCGATTTGATTTCCGCAACGGCCTGATCATAAGTCTTTGCCGCATTTGCCCAGTCTTCTTTCTGGGCATAGACACCGCCAAGCGCCAGATAGGAACGATTGTCCTTATCATTGCTGCGCAGATTATTTTTCAGATGCTCAATCGCCTCATCGGGCTTGTCTGTTTCAGCCAGATTAAGCGCCAGCTGCATTTCTGCATCGCGCTTATAAGGCGATTTATCCGCAACGCGGCCGTAATATTTAATCGCTTTTTCCGGCTGGCGCAGTTTGGCAGCAATATCGCCAAGCTGGAACAATGTAGCGTCATTATTCTCACGCAGCTCACCGGACATTTGCAGATAAATAGTTGCAAAAGCCTCAGCACCGCCACGGTTAATCGCGGTGCCCAAAGAATACAGAACCTCAGCCGCGCCCTGCTGGGGGCTGCGCATCTGCGGATCAAGCTTTTCACCATCTTCAAGCTTCTGGCGTACTTCGCGCAGGATCACGCGGCCGCTGAGAATTTGCTCGGCATCTTCCACCAGTTTGATCGCACCGGCTTTATCGCCCTGACGCTGTTTGAAATCAGCATAGGCGTAAATGATGCGCTCATAAGTATCGGGGGCAGCGCTGCCGCCTTCTTTATCAGCCACAGCCTGCGCATAGAATTTATCCGCAGCCTTGGTCTGACCAGCGCTGTCTGCAATCAATGCCGATGTGTAGGTTTTGAAAAGATCGTACCAGACCGGCCCGTCAAGCTTATCAACTGCTGCCAGCGCGTCTTTCGGACGACCTTCACCGTAGAATGTCCATGCCGTCATCAGGCCGGTTGCTAAGCGATCCATTTCTGACTGCTGGGTGAGCTTCAGATTGGTGCGGGCAGTGCGGTAATGCTTGTCGTTGAAAGCCTTGATCGCCAGAATGATGCGGGAGAAACGCTCGACTTCCGGCTCATTTTTGAGCGCACGGGCAAAGGGCAGCGCTTCATCCAGCTGACCGTCGGTCAGATAGGACAGCAACAGGTCACGCTTCATCGGCTGGTTTGACGGATCAAATGCCAGTGCCTGACGATAATAAGCGATGGCTACAGGAAGATTATTGTCGATCTCGGCAATGCGACCGGCCAGATAGGCACCAGGGAAAGAACCTGCACGCGAGACGATCACCGGCTCATCTGTCGACACCGCTGTCTTTGCCGCAGATGCAGCATAGGCCGCGCCGGAGACACCACTTGTGAAAGCCGCCCCTGCCATCAAAGCGAAAACCAGAGCACGCGCTTTAACTGTATTCCGCCGCATCGGCACTTCCCCTTGCATTTATAGAGCATTTCCAATTTTGAAACAGAAGGAATGCTCTATCTCTTTATTTTACACATTTCCTGACGCAAAACCGGTTGCCACTTTTGCTGGAAATGCTCTGGTCTGGCTTATTTCCGAAACAAACACACCATCCGGCCATGTCGTGGTTTTTATATGGCCGGAGAAAAGGGTATTTCAAAGTCCGGTACCGGAAATATGCGCCGGTACCGGTCAATAATCAGTTTACACGGCTGATGCAGAAATCAATCACATCAATCAGAGCATCTTTTTGCGGGCTCTGCGGCAGCGGTGCCAGTGCATCACGGGCGATTTCGCCGAAATGACGCGCACGCTGTACGGTATCGGCAATCGAACCATGCTTGGTCATCAGGCCGATAGCCTTCTGCAAGGCTTCATCATCATTATTGCCCTGCTCAATGGATGATTTCCAGAAAGCGCGTTCGTCTTCGGAACCACGGCGATAGCTGAGCAACAGCGGCATGGTGATTTTCCCTTCACGGAAATCATCACCGACATTCTTGCCGAGATCCGCAGCCGAACCGCCATAATCCAGCGCATCATCAATCAGCTGGAAAGCAAGGCCGAGATTGAGACCATAGGAGCGCAGTGCCAGACGCTGTGCACGCGGTGCATCGGCAATGATCGGACCAACTTCGGCAGCAGCAGAGAACAGCGCCGCAGTCTTGGCTTTGATAACGGCCAGATATTCGTCTTCCGTGGTTTCCATATTTTTAGCGGCGGCGAGCTGCATCACTTCACCTTCGGCAATCACCGAAGCCGAGGTTGCCAGCACATCCAGCGCGTCGAGCGAGCCGACATCCACCATCATTTTGAAAGCCTGACCAAGCAGGAAATCGCCGACCAGAACGCTGGCCTGATTGCCCCAGATCATCCGCGCTGTGCTTTTGCCACGGCGCAGATCGCTCTCATCCACCACATCATCATGGAGAAGCGTTGCTGTATGCATGAATTCAACGCTGGTTGCGAGCTGTACGTGACCTTCGCCCTCATAGCCGAACATGGCTGCAGCAGCGAGCGTCATCATCGGACGCAAACGCTTACCACCCGATGAAATCAGATGATTGGCCACTTCCGGTATCATCTCAACATCAGAACCGGCCTTGGACAGGATAAGCGCATTGACACGTCCCATATCCGCTTTCGTCAGATCAACCAGCTTCTGAATGGACGCCTGCTGATTTTTTTTCTCATCGAGATTGAGAACCACACCCAATGCCATATCTCCAGTTCACGCGGCCTGACAATGAGACCCGTTTTATAGCCACACATTATTCAAGGCGGCCTTTATGCTCAAGCGTCAAATGCACCAAAAGCCGTGCTAAAGGCAAGTGTTGCGAGCTGCAACACAACACAATAAAGCATATTCTGCTGATATAAGATGTCAAATTGCTGTCAGCAAACAGAATTGCGGCTTTCACCGCCTCTATACAGAATCGGTTAAAGCCGGTTTGATCGCTTTCAGTCTGCAACAAGTCAGGAAACTGCCGTCTTTATGTCTGCTCCGTTCAGCTCTCTGCCCTATGGCGAAACTCTCGATGCCTTTCACCGTGGTGCATTCTATCTGGTGCAGCCATCCGCAAAAGGTCACCGTTCGGGGATTGATGCCATGATTTTGGCAAGTGCGGTGCCAACGGATTTCAAAGGCAAAGTTGCGGATCTTGGTGCCGGTGCCGGTGCGGCAGGACTGGCCGTTGCTGCGCGCTGCGCAAACACAGATGTCACCCTGATTGAGCACTCACCGGAAATGCTGCTCTATGCGGAAAAATCCTGCGCATTGTCCGAAAATGCCCATATGCATGGCCGTCTGTCATGCCTGCAGGCTGATGTAACCATGACCGGCCCTACCCGTCATGAAGCAGGGCTGGCTGATAATCAATTTGACTATGTGATTATGAACCCGCCTTTCAACCAAAGCCATGACCGTGCCACGCCGGACGATTTAAAGGCACAGGCGCATGTGATGCATGAAGGCATGTTTGAAAGCTGGATACGCACGGCATCGGGCATTTTACGCCCGCGCGGACATATTGCGATCATCGCACGTCCCGCCAATCTGAATGAAATCCTGTCTGCGATGGAGCGCCGTTTTGGCGGCATCGCAATTCTTCCGCTCTATGCCAGACCGGATGAACCGGCCATCCGTGTCGTAATTACGGGCATAAAAGGCAGCCGCGCTCCGGTTTTCCTTGCGCCGCCGTTAATTTTGCATAAAAGTTCCGGCCATGAATTTACGCCACGTGCAGAAAGCCTCATTAATGGTTGCGACAACCTGTAACGGTTGTTGTTCAGGAGGACGGAGCACATTTTCCCGAAAACACGGACTGTCCGAACAGGTCTTTCGCTCTATTTAAAGCGCGGAACTCTGAGGACAGATCAAGGATTGAGCGTTGTCAAAACGCTGCCCGCAAAGAAAAAGGCCGATACCGGATGACACAAAGCCAGACCAAGCGCCCCTTCTCAACGCTCCGCCATTGGCTCGACAGTGAATCCGCCAGCGGTATTGTACTAATGATTACAGCGGCGCTTGCTTTGATCGTCGCCAACTCCCCGTTATCAGCCACGTATTTTCAGGTTCTGGAGAGCAAGCTCGGCCCGATGAGCGTTCTGCACTGGATTAATGACGCGCTGATGGCCGTCTTCTTCCTTCTCGTTGGTCTCGAAATCAAACGTGAATTTCTCGACGGCCAGCTTGCCAGCTGGTCGAACCGCGCTTTGCCGGGCATTGCCGCCGCTGGTGGCGTGATTGTTCCGGCACTGGTTTTTGCCGGTTTTAACTGGTCAAATCCTGAAACCATTCGCGGCTGGGCTATTCCGTCGGCAACCGATATTGCCTTTGCACTCGGTGTGCTGTCGCTGCTCGGCCCACGCGTACCAACCAGCCTGAAAGTGTTTCTGGCAACGCTCGCCATTCTTGACGACCTTGCCGCTGTTGCGATTATCGCCGTCTTCTACACCGCCGATATTGCCACGCTCTATCTCGCCGGTGCTGCCAGTATTTTTGCGCTGATGTTTGTTCTGAACAAGATGGGCATTATGCGCCTCACTCCATATCTGATCCTCGGTGCCGTGCTTTGGTATTTTGTACTGCGCTCCGGTGTTCATGCAACGGTTGCCGGTGTGCTGACCGCGCTGACTATTCCGATCAAGCCTGCACTTGGCCGTCCTGATGACATGAGCTCCCCACTGCACACGCTGGAACATGCGCTGGCAAAATGGGTCGGCTTTGTCATTGTACCAATCTTCGGCTTTGCCAATGCGGGTGTTTCCTTCGCCGGCATGAGTCCGTCGATCCTTGGTGACTCACTCACACTCGGTATTGCGCTCGGTCTGTTTGTCGGCAAGCAGTTTGGCGTCTTCGGTGCGGCATGGATCGCTATCCGTGCAGGGATTGCCACCAAGCCGATGGGCGCAAGCTGGACACAGCTCTATGGTGTGGCACTGCTCTGCGGTATCGGCTTTACCATGAGCCTGTTCATCGGCCTGCTGTCCTTTGACAATGACCTGCTGCACAGCGAGACCAAGATTGGTGTTCTGCTCGGCTCCCTGCTCTCCGCCGTTTGTGGCTG
>NZ_ANNO01000264.1:0-4174 GCF_000409565.1 Pseudochrobactrum sp. AO18b | reverse complement strand
TTTTCACCCGCTGCAGCTATAACAGCGGGTGAAAACTATTTTATCGTCTGCTTTTCACACCGGAGATTTTCAGTGCCGTCACTCATCAGCCGTGTTATCCCGCGTCGCTTCCGGGCTTCCAGTATTGAAATTCCGGTCGTCCGGCTGAGCGGTGCGATCATGACCGGCAACAGCCCTTTACGGCAAAATCTGTCGCTCGAAGGCATCGCTGTTCAGCTGGAAAAAGCCTTTGCCAATAAGCACAGTCCTGCTGTGGCACTGAGCATTAATTCCCCCGGCGGTTCACCGGTACAATCACGGCTAATCTATAAGCGTATCCGTGATCTGGCCGAAGAAAAGAACAAGAAAGTCCATGTCTTTGTTGAGGATGTGGCGGCTTCCGGCGGCTATATGATCGCTATTGCCGGAGACGAAATTATTGCTGATCCGTCTTCCATTCTGGGTTCGATCGGCGTGGTTTCCGCCTCCTTTGGCTTTACCGAACTCATCAAGAAAATCGGCGTTGAACGCCGTGTGCACACAGCCGGTAAAAACAAAGCCACGATGGATCCGTTTCAGCCGGAAAAAGCATCGGATGTCGAACATATCAAAGCGCTGCAATTGGAAATTCACCAAACTTTTATTGATATGGTAAAAGAGCGCCGCGGCAGTAAATTGCAGGACAATGACGATCTTTTCACCGGTCAGTTCTGGACAGGCATTACGGCTTTGCAGCTCGGGCTGATTGATGGTCTTGATGATATGCGCTCGCATCTGCGCAAGCTCTATGGCGAAAAAACCAAGCTTAATCTGATCCAGCCTTCGCGCGGACTGCTGGGGCGCAAAAATACCGGCGGTATTTCTCATGCGCAAATGCTTGGCGCAGCAGGTGAAAGCCTGATGAATGTACTCGAAGAAAAAGCTCTTTGGTCACGCTATGGCCTGTAACAGGCTTATGTTATCATAATATCATCAGAATAAGATGCTATAAGAGCTTCTTGAAACGAGGTTACAGCCTGATTAAATCAACAGGCATGTTATTTTCCCGGAAAGGAGCCGGTATGCCACAGCTGATTTTTCTGATCCTTCTGGTTGCGGCTGCGATCTATGGCTATCGCTCCTTCAAGCGCGAAGCGGCGCGTGTCTCCCAGAAAGTCCGTCAGGCCGAACAGGAAGCCCGCACAGGTGCCAGCGGCACACTGGTACGCGACCCGAAAACCGGTGTTTACCGTCCGGCAGATAAAGACTGATCCTAAAGCATGCCAGATATTTTAGCTTCACAGGCAGCGAGCCAACAGACTGCCTCACATCTTCGCGCCACAGCCTATGCCAAACTTAATCTGGCATTGCATGTGACCGGACGGCGCGAGGACGGCTATCATCTGCTGGACACACTTGTTACCTTTGCCGATTATGGTGACGAACTCACAGTTTCCCCTGCGCAGGAAGACAGTTTTACGCTTTCCGGCCGCTTTGGTGCGGGGCTGCCAGCCAATGGCGACAATCTTGTCTTAAAAGCGCGTGATCTTCTGCGCGCACAATTTCCGCAACACAGCTCCGGCGTTGCCATTCATCTGGAAAAAAATCTCCCTGTGGCCTCCGGTATCGGCGGCGGGTCAAGCGATGCCGCCACAGTACTGGCACTGCTTATGCGCTTGTGGAATATCGAAGCGGAACAGGCTTTGCTTGAGCAGATTTGCCTTCAGCTTGGTGCCGATGTGCCGATGTGTCTGCATGGTCAGCTCTGCGGCGGTGCATTGATTGCCAAGGGTATCGGTGAAGACGTGCAAAGGCTGACCGGCCTGCCAGTGCTGTCACTGGTGCTTGTGAATGACGGAACAGCAATTTCCACGCCGCAGATTTTCAAACATATGCATAAGCGTGACAATCCTGCGCTTCCGGAACTGACGCGCTTGAATAGTCAGGCGGAACTTTGCAACTTCCTGCAATCAACCCGCAATGATCTGCTGCCACCCGCTGCAGAGCTTGCACCACAATTGCCAGAAATTCTGCAGGTTTTGCGGGACAGCGGCGCACAATATGCGCAAATGTCCGGTTCAGGCGCGACCTGCTTCGGCATTTATGATACAGCGGATCAGGCGCAACAGGCGGCAATGCATTTGCAACAGCAAAATCCGCACTGGTTTGTCTGCGCAACCACGACCCTGCCCGACAAGATTTAAACCGGAGACAACCATGTCCAATACAGTCAAAGCCGAACGTCCGTTCATTCCGGTGGGTATTGCGGTACTGACGGTTTCAGACAGCCGGACACTGGAAACCGATACATCCGGTGCATTTCTTGCCTCCCGTATTGAAGAGGCAGGCCATCTGTTGCGTGACCGGCAGATCGTGACTGATGACGCTGCAAAAATCCGCGAGCTGGTTGTGCAATGGTCCAAAGATCCGGCAATTGATGTGGTGATTACCACCGGCGGCACCGGCTTCACCGGACGCGATGTGACACCTGACGCTTTGGAGCCGGTCTTCGACAAGCGTATGGACGGGTTTTCAGTGATCTTCCATCAGCAGTCCTATGCCAAGATCGGTACTTCCACGATCCAGTCCCGCGCAACTGCCGGTCTCATCAACCAGACATTTGTTTTTGTGCTGCCGGGTTCCGGCGGTGCTTGCCGCGATGCATGGGACGGTATTCTCGCCCAGCAGCTCGACTATCGCCACCGCCCGTGCAATTTCGTTGAAATCATGCCGCGCCTTGATGAACATTTGAAACGCAAAAGCTAGAGCATAATTCCTTAAGCTGGGATCGGTTTAAAGTGAAATTATGCTCTAATTTTAAAAGTGTTAGAGCGACCTTTGTGTGCCAGGTCTGGCACACGGCGCTCTAATTGCGAAAAGACATAAATTAAGTTCTTGCTTTGTTCTTATTTTCAGATTAAATTTGAACCATAAACGGCGCATCAGAGTCGCATAATTCGCGCTGTATTCATTGCTTCATTTTGATTGTTTTGCTCCGGTCATGCTGTCACGGCATTTCCGGCAAGGAGAAAGCTATGGCAATTTTACAGGAGGTTTTCGGACCAGCCGATCAGGCCGTCTTCTCCCGTTCGGCTGTCTTCGGATCGGAGCGCACAGATCAGGCAAATGCTATTGTTGACGGCACCGGCTTGCGGATTGACCACAGCCGTCGTCGCGGACGTGGTGCAGGTATCAATCCTTCCGGCCGGTTTGAAAGTCAGACACGCATCGATAGTGATGATGGCTGGAACTCTCTGGAAGAGCTGGAACCGTTCAAGACAGAAGTCCAGATCGAAAAGCCGCGCACCATCATCACCCGTAATGACTCGCCGGATATTAATTTTGACCGCTCAATCAATCCTTATCGCGGTTGTGAGCATGGCTGTATTTATTGCTTTGCCCGCCCTACCCACAGCTATATGGGACTGTCTGCCGGTCTTGATTTTGAAACCAAACTCTTTGCCAAACCCGATGCGGCACGGTTGCTGGAAAAGGAACTTTCCAAAGCCGGTTATATTCCCAAGACGATCGCCATTGGCACCAATACAGACCCTTATCAGCCGGTAGAAAAGAAATGGCGGATTATGCGGGATATATTGAGTGTGCTGGATGCCGCCAATCATCCGGTCGGCATCGTCACCAAATCCGCACTGGTTACCCGCGACATTGATATTCTGGGTTCGATGGCCGAGCGTGGTCTGGCAAAGGTTGCCCTCTCTGTCACCACCATGGATGCCAAATTAGCACGCAATATGGAGCCGCGGGCCTCAACACCGGGATTGCGCTTACAGGCCATTCGGCAGCTGAATGAGGCAGGTATTCCGGCATCGGTGATGCTTGGCCCTGTGATCCCCGGCATCAACGACCACGAGATTGAACGTATATTGGATGCCGCCTATGCGATGGGCGCACGCGAGGCCGGATATGTCTTGCTACGCCTGCCTTATGAGGTCGCGCCACTCTTCAAGGATTGGCTGCTGCAGCATTTTCCTGACCGTTACCGCCATGTCATGTCCCTGTTGCGTTCAATGCGCGGCGGCAAGGACTATGATGCGGAATGGGGCAAACGGATGCGTGGTGAAGGCCCTTATGCGTGGCAGATTGGCCGCCGCTTTGAGATTACCTGTAAAAAGCTTGGGCTGAATATTCATAAGCGACGAATGCGTTGTGACCTGTTCGCCCCGCCGCAAACAAGCAGTGTTCAACTCTCGCTTTT
>NZ_ANNO01000263.1:0-769 GCF_000409565.1 Pseudochrobactrum sp. AO18b | reverse complement strand
CTTGCGGAGAATTAGATAGGATGCAATCTCAGCACATGAGTAAAGCACCATCTGATTCTCCGCTTTTTTCTGAAAAGCGACCGAAGTCGCCAGCCAAGATAAAGGCTGACAAATCTGAAATCTTCACGCCCGATTACAGCCATGAGCAGCAGCTGCAAGCTCAGGGTTACAAACTGATTGCAGGGCTTGATGAAGTCGGCCGTGGCCCTCTTGCAGGGCCTGTTGTTGCTGCCTGCGTGATCCTCGACCCTGATAATCTGCCAGAAGGTCTGGATGACTCAAAAAGGCTTACGGCTGCCAAACGCAACCGGCTGTTTGAAACAATTATGGAAAAGGCTGTTGCCGTCACATTATGCAGCCTCAGTGCGCGTGCGATTGATGAAAGCAATATTCTCGCAGCCTCGCTACTGGCGATGAAGCGCTGCGTGGATAGTCTGACAATCAGTCCGGACTATACTTTGATCGACGGCAATAAAACCCCAGGCGGATTGCCCTGCCCCGCCATGACGCTGGTGAAAGGGGATCAGCGCTCTCTGACCATTGCTGCCGCTTCGATCATTGCCAAAGTCACCCGCGACCGGATGATGGAACGCGCAGGTCTTATCCATCCTGCTTACGGCCTTGAGAAACATGCAGGATACGGCACTGCGGCGCACCGGCAGGCGATTGAAGAACAAGGGCCGGTTGCCGGTATGCACCGCTACAGTTTCGCTCCGATTAAGGGACGCTGGACAGCGGATAAATAAGCGAGACACCGAATACCTGTCCC
>NZ_ANNO01000262.1:0-4699 GCF_000409565.1 Pseudochrobactrum sp. AO18b | reverse complement strand
GTTTTTTTTTTTTGAACTTTATGAACTGCAATCAATTCAGGTTGGTTTTAACCTGATCCAGTGATGCTTTGAACATTTCACCGGCAGTTTTTGCGTCCATTTTATTTGCAATCAGCGAACCGGCAGCAGCAACAGCGATTTCCACTGCAGATGCACGAACCTGATTAACAGCATCGCTTTCAGCCTGAGCGATTTTCTGTTCAGCCAGCTTGTTGCGGCGAACAATATAATCTTCCGACTTCGCTTTTGCTTCACTCAGTAGAGCTGCAGCTTCACGCTGTGCAGCTGCAACGATTTCGCTGGCTTCTTTTTCAGCTTCTTTGCGCTTGCGGTGATATTCAGCAAGCAGAGCCTGAGCTTCTTCACGCAATGTGCGTGCTTCGTCCAGTTCCTTGGCGATATTGGCAGCACGTTCATCAAGCGAACGGCCGATCATGCCAGGCACTTTAAGATAGGCCAGCAGCGCCAGGAAAATAATCAGACCGACGAGGGCAATAAATGTTGCATCCATAATGGTCTCCCTTACGCGCTGACAGCTTTAACAGCAGCTGAGATTTCAGCTTTGTCGGACTTGCCGCCAAGCAGTTTCTCAACGATTTCTGCAGTTGTTTCTTCAGCAATCGAGCCGAGATCGCTCATCGCTTTTGCCTTAATGGCAGCGATGCGTTCTTCAGCTTCAGCCAATTTCTTTTCAAGCGATGCTTCAACGGTTTTGCGTTCAGCATCAATGTCATGCTTTGCCTTGTCGCGGGCTTCCTGACCGATAACAGCCGCGCTCTTGCGGGCTTCAGCCAGTTCCTGCTCGTAAGCAGCAATTGCATTGTCAGCATCGGTTTTCAGGCGTGCAGCCTGTTCCAGATCCTGTGCAATACGGTCACGACGCGTTTCGATAACACCGCCGATACGTGGCAGCACAACACGCGACATGAACAGATAGAACAGCCCGAAGGTAATCGCGAGCCACAGAAGCTGCGATGCATAATGGGTGGAATCAAATGGTGGAAACACGCCTTTACCGGCATCGTGCGCCACACCTGTTTCAGTGTGCACAACAGAGTTGCCACTGTCAGCTCCCGACACTGGTGCCGGCTGAGAGTCAGTTGCGGTTTGGGCAAACGCCGTGGACACGAACATCCATTTTCCCCTTATCACTCAGGCTTAATAAACGATAACCAGCCGCATATGCCTTCAGGTCTCACAAGGAGATTTTTGCATATGCGGCCGATTTAATCCGGCAGCTTAAGATTAAACTGCGAACAGGAGCAGAAGCGCGATGAGCAGCGAGAAGATGCCCAGAGCTTCAGTTACGGCGAAGCCGAATACCAGACGGCCGAACTGGCTGTCAGCGGCAGACGGATTGCGCAGTGCACCCGAAAGAAAGCTACCGAAAATGTTGCCGAGGCCGAGAGCCGTACCGGCCATACCGAAACAGGCCAGACCTGCGCCGATGTACTTTGCTGCTTCCGCTTCCATGTTAAGCTCCTTCTGGATTGATATAAATGCGGATTTCAGTTCTGGCGGAAACCCGCCGGTGATATTTCAGAGCGACCTGTTATTTCAAAATCATGTGTCAGACACAGGTATTTTCAAAATGCAGAGCCTGATTGGTAGATAGGCAAGACTGCTGCCCGATAACGGACAGCAGTAATTTCAGTTAGTGACCGTCCGGATGAACTGCATCATTGATATACATGCAGGTCAGAACAGTGAACACATAGGCCTGCAGGAATGCGACCAGGAATTCAAGACCGGTAATAGCAACGGTCATGAACAGAGGCAGGATCGCACCACCAACACCGAGCGGACCGAGTGCAGCCATGGAAACCACGAAGCCTGCGAAAATCTTTACGGTGATGTGACCGGCCAGCATACTGGCGAAAAGACGCACAGAGAGGCTGATCGGACGGGACAGGAAGGAAATGATTTCAATCGCGGATACCAACGGCACGATAGCCATAGGAACACCGCTTGGCACGAACAGCTTGAGGAAGCGGAAACCGTGCTTGAAGAAACCGTAAATAATCACTGTTCCGATCACCAGCAGTGCCAGCGCGAAAGTAACAATAATCTGACTGGTTACGGTATAGAAATACGGGAACAGACCGATAAAGTTTGCTACAAGGATGAATGTGAACAGAGAGAACACAAACGGAAAAAATTTCATCCCATGAGAACCGGCAGAATCCCGCAAGGAGGAAGCCACAAACTCATAGGCCATCTCAGAAACTGACTGCAGGCGTGTCGGAACAATGCCGCGACCTGCTGATGTCAGAAACAGAAAAGCGGAAGCGGTTACGACAGTCAGCACCATAAAGGCGGACACATTCGTAAACGACAGATCGACACCGCCGACATCGATAGGAATCCATCTGGAAACCTGAAACTGATGGATCGGATCGTTTGCCACCTTAACCTCACCTGTCACCCGTGCCCGAAGGCGTTACATTCATGCCCGAGGGCGCTTCTCAACCGCAAACTTGCGTTCCGGTCTTTTCAGAACACTCAAAAGCAAATCTGCCTGAGCCGCCCTGATTGCCTTTACAGGCTTATTCACTGCCGTGCATATGAAGGATAACCTTTATGCACATTATTTTTCTTTCTGTTGCTTCTCGCCCACATTATTGCCGCTTTCTGCAACATATCCTGCGGTGCGTAAAACATTCAGAGTACCGGCACCGAATCCTAAAAAGAGAAAGATAATCAATCCCCAAGGGTTCGTACCCAGAACACGGTCAAAAAACCAACCTAAAACCGCACCTACCACGATACCAGCGATAAATTCACTGGATAATTTCATGGCCTGCGCCATAGAGCTTGCGTTTTTCTCAGCCTGTTCATCTTTTTTGGATTCCACCCCCACGCCCTTAGCAGCCAAATGGCTTTCAAGCTTACGAAGACGGTCGTCCAGACTCCCCTGAGCGTCGGCCTGAGATCCGGTCTGCACCGGACCACCAGCTTCGCTTGCCGCATCATCGGATTGCTGAGGCTTTTCGGGTGTTTTCCCGACTGCCATTCATGCCTCCTTTGGCAAGAAAACCGAGGTTTCCACCCCACTCTGAAGTCGGCCGCAACATATTAACAGCCAACTCATTCGTCAAGGCACTGTCTGCACAGAAGTTGAAGGTTTTTTGTATTATTAAATCATATACTTAACAGGCAGCAGCATGAAGCAGGCCTTGAATCCCGCTTCACGCCGTGATTTCAGACAGCGAATCCTTGACAGATCAGCTCCAGCCGCCGCCATAAGTCCGGTAGAAAACATGCAGGCCGATCTTTTTGACTTTTTCCATCGTTGAAGCCCAGCGGGGACGTACATAAGTCGCATGATAATGGGTCGCCGAACCCACTTCCGGCAGCCAGATCTGACCCGCTGTGACAGCTTTCGCTACCTGCTGTGCCATACGCCAGTGACCCGGTTCTGTGACGCGATGTTTTAAACCGTCACAGGCGAAGGAAAACTGACAGGCATTACGCCAGTCTTTATTCTGATAGACTACGCCGCAGATCGTGGAAGGATAAGCAGGGTTACGTACTCGGTTGAGAATAACCTGACCAACGGCCGCCTGCCCTTTGACCGGCTCGCCGCGCGCTTCAAAATAGATACCTTCAGCCAGACATTTCTGCTCTGCCGCACTGAATGCTGCCGGTGGCAACGGGGTCGCCGCCCAATTGTGATCCCGTGCGCTGATTGGCGGAATGAAGCGGCCATTGTCCTTTTCAGGCACCAAAATGCTCTCGAAAGGCGATGTTTTTGCATAATCCGGCTTGGACGGTGCATAACCGAGCGCCAGCACATCCGGCGTATCATTGGTAATCAGCGATGCGAGTGCTGTCGGCACCGGCACGACCGGCTTTACTTCCGGACGATGGAAAGCGAGTGTGATTTCCACTTCCTTGCCGCGGATCGGACCTTTAACGAAAGCTGTTTTGACGTCTTTTTTACCGGCTACCGGCTGCATCAGCCTGGGACTCACCGATGAAACCTGCTCTGCCAGCGAACCGGCATTGAACATGCGTGCCGGAGCTTTAGTCTGCACGGAAACCAGACGCCCCTGCTTGTCAGTACGGCTGATACGTTTTTCATCGGGATTTGGATCGTCGACACCGCGTTTTCCGCCGGCAACGCGTCCGCTCATTACCACGCGACCCACACCGCTGATATCTGCCGCAGCGCTCAGGCTGCCCGTGACTACGGACGAATCAACAAACGGCATTTCCGCCTGATGAATGGAACCGGCAGGCGCATCCACCATATAGGTTGCCCAGCGGCTGCCCGATTGCTCGGCAACACTCATCATACTGGCCATATCCTGATAGGCGATGACATTGCTTGAATAGAAAAACAGCCCTACTCCGGCGAGAAGCTTTGGCAGGGCCGCGGATTTGCGCTTCTGCTTAACTGTTACGGCCACCGGATAATAGCGGCCATCCTGCGGGCAGTAACCCTCGGAAGGATAATACCAGACCTGTGCTGGCTCATTGCCGGATCGGCCAAACAGGGCCCGCAAAGCTACACTACGCACCGGAATACTCCACTCACTCAACAAGATGACTATAGTCAGATAATGATCTATTAACCTTGATGCTTCGTTAACGCCGGTAGCGTTTAGTCATTGATTTTATTTATTAATTTTTAATTAACACGAAGATTGCCAGTCACCTTAAGCGGTTAGTTTTTATTGACCTTTCCCGTGGCAGG
>NZ_ANNO01000261.1:0-3384 GCF_000409565.1 Pseudochrobactrum sp. AO18b | reverse complement strand
GATCATCAGGGCATGATGATCCGGCAGGTTTAATATTGTCCATTACAGGCTTTGATGCAGAGACGGTATCGTCAGGCGACCGGAAACTCCCCGCGATAGCGCCTTGGCAACATCGCAGACAGAGTAACGCCGCGAATAAACAGGAACATATTCAGCGCCAGCCACAGGCTGTGATTACCCAGCCAGTCACGGGTACCATAGAGCACACCGAAAAACACAAACAGCGACAGGAACATCATATTGCGCATGTCTTTCGACCAGGATGCGCCGATAAAAATACTGTCCATCTGGAAAGCATAAAGACCGGTGAGTGCAGTGAGTGACACCCAAGGCAGATAATAAACCGCCATCATGCGGACATCCGGCTCCGTTGTCAGAATATTGACCAGACGATCGCCGAAAGCGAGGAAGATCAGCCCCATGACAAAAGCCATGACCATGCCCCAGAAGAAGGTCAGCTGAATCGAGCGCCGGAAGGCCGGACTGTAACGCGCACCGACTGCCCGCCCTGCCAGCTGTTCGGCAGCAATCGTTACCCCTTCCAGAAAGAAGCCGACAACGAGATAGAAATTCATCAGCACCGCATTGGCCGCCAGAGTGATTGTGCCCATTTCATTGCCGACGCGGGCAAAGAATACATAGGTCGACATCAGCAACAGCGAGCGGATCATAATATCGCGGCTGATAACGATCATGCGCCACATACCGGCTTTGTCGAACAAACGGTTGACATCCAGCTTGCGCAAAGCGCCGCCGCGCCAGATCAGCACTGTCATACCTGTAATGGCTGCCACGGTTTCGCCGGTGACTGTCGCCCATGCAACGCCGGAAACCTCCCAGCCCAGCCCCAAACCCAGAACCAGCGCCAGAATAATATTGATACCATTGAGCAGGAATTGCAGCGCAAGGCCGAACAGCCCCTTCCCGCGCCCGAGCAGCAGACCCAGCACCGAGAAATTGACCAGCGCCATTGGTGCCGAGAGCATACGGATCGACACATATTCGTTCAATGCTTTGGCCGTATCGGATGTAGGCTTGAGAATATCATTGGCCGCATAGAGTGTGAGCGGCAAAAGCGCGATCATCAGCAAACCGGCAACCAGCGCCACAATAATTGCGCGCCAGAACACCATAATTTCTTCCGAACGGTCACCGCGACCCATGGCCTGTGCAACAAGCCCTGTCGTGCCGGAACGCAAAAAACCGAAAATGGAAAACAGACAATCAAAGACCAGAGCGCCCATGGCCAGACCGCCGAGCATACCGGCATTGCCAAGCTGCCCGATCACACCTGTATCCACCAGCCCGAGCAAAGGCGTGGTCATACCGGCGAATGTCATAGGAATAGCGATCGTCAGCACCATGCGGTGCGTGACATTGAACGGGCGAACGAGAGACGTTTCGAGCGCGTCATTATCTGGCTTGAACATAGAGCGGTTCCACTTAAAGCGGCCTCAAGGAACCGCTCTATTTGGGTATTAACGCATTGTCCGGCGCAAAACCGGCTTCCACTGTTACTGGAAATGCTTAGATACCACACGAATACTGTCAGCGAATAAAAAGATCCTGCTGTCAGCCGTGCGTGCTCCTCACCTGAAGATAGTAAGTGCAGATAGTTTTTCCGGTCAGCGCAGAAGATCTTGTACTGTCATATCCTGTTTTCCTGTCATGGTCAGCCGGTTTCTGCATCAGGACAGCAATTTGTCGCGGCCGCTTGTCATTGCAATTTACGGCAGATCAACACCGTAGAGCATCGCCCAATAAAGATAATGCGGCTTGTCTGCCCGCGCCGCATAGGCAAGGCCATAGCGGGTAAAGATCGGATCAAGCAGATTTTTACGATGACCGGCAGAATTCAGCCAGGCATTCAGTGCGTCCGGCACGTCTTTTTGGCCGGATGCAACATTCTCCGCAGCAGGGCCGCGGATACCGGCCTGTTTCAGCCTGCCGCCAAAACTGTTTCCCCAACCGATGCTGTGACCGATTTTGCCGTGCTTTGCCATTAACCGCGCCTGATGCAGTGCAGCCTTTTCAAGCTTTGCTTCCGGCATCATCGGCGGCGCACCATATTGGCGGCGCACTTTATTCACCATAGCCGCCACGTCCTCTTCTGCAAAAGCATCAGAGAGCGGCAGGATGGCAGGGCTCAGCAACAAAGCACCACCGGTAACCAGTAACCGGCGGCGTGAAATCAGCGCAGAAGGCAGCAATGTATCAGTCATCGAAAACCATAAATAAAAAGAAGGATTTTTCAGATGTATTCCCGAAGCCGCTACACGCCTTCAGAATGCATTTTATTTCCTGTAATTGATAATTCTGAGCAAAATAAAGGCAGGGATCACAACTGCCGCGCCCAGCAGCAGATAATCAGCAAAACGTGACAAGGCCGAGAAACCCATATTCCAGATTCTTACGAAGAAATCGCGGATATTCCAGAGAATATCATAAGGTGTCCAGTTAAAGGCATGCATCACAACGCCGACAATCAGTGACACCAGTATCAGTTTAACGATGACACGACCCGGTGTATCGCCCAGAAAGCGGGTAGCACGGTCAGACATAGAAGCACTCCTTTGTTGAGACCAACAAATAAGCGCGAATATCTGAAGAGACAAGCCTTCCCTGCGCCGGATATTTACCGGCTCTATTTCAAGCTCAGGTTTCAGCGGCTGTTTTTATAGGTACGCGGCAGGCTCTGGCTCTGACGCAGGAAAGAACGGTTCATACTGCGCGTGTCTGTGAAGCCGCTGGCGACAGCCACTTCCAGCAGAGATGCATTTCCGCTCATCAGCAATTCCTTGGCGCGTTGCACCCGCAATTCCTCGCGCACCTGAAAGGCCGTTTTGCCCAATCCCAACCGGAACCCGCGCTCCATCTGGCGGGTGGAAATCCCAAGACGGCGCGCTACTTCAGCCATTGCCAGCGGATCTTCCAGCGTTTCTTCAAAAATACGGATTGCCTTGCGGATCATCGGTGAACGTACGCCGTTGAAACTCAGCGCAGGTTGCTCCGATGTCAGCAACTCATAAGGAAACATCAGGATGGAGGCGCTTTTACGTGCCAGCTCCTCAGAGATTTCCGCCTGAATGATGGAGAGCGCCAGTGAAGCAGCGCCCAAACCACCCGCGCAGGTAAAATGCCGGCCACTGCGATGGAACAGACTAGTTGTATCCGCCGTGAACCCGTCAAATAATTGCAGGAAATCGTCTTTATGAAACCAGTTCACGCAGCAATTGCGATCTTCCAGCAATCCGGCTTCAGCCACAATGAAGGCGGCGGTGCACAGGCCGATGACATTTTTCTTCTGACGGTCGGCGCGTTTCAGCACTTCAATCAGCGTATTTTGCCCCGGCCGGTAATGGGGAAGAACGCCGCCGACAACAA
>NZ_ANNO01000260.1:0-6915 GCF_000409565.1 Pseudochrobactrum sp. AO18b | reverse complement strand
CCCCCCCGCCATACCGGAGCTGGATTCCACCGGCAGGCCGGTGAGCGTACAGATTTTCCAGCCGCAACGGATCTGGCGGCTTTTGTCCTTATCATCTGCGGCAAGGCGAAACGGATCGAGAAACAGGCTGAGCGCAGACAGGGTAAAACCGGGCAAAACAACAATACCCAGCGTCAGACGCTGTGTTTCTGTTTCTGTGTTTAAAACTGTTCGGTTCTTTTCCATTGCCATGATCGTGCGTATCACTCCCCTTGAAACGCATAATCCTGTCTGTCATCCGGCATACAGGCCAATCTGAGCGATAAAGTCCGTCACAGCTTTTGTAAAGAGCGCATAGAATTGTGAGCACAATACGCGCTCTTATCGACCTCTCATTCGGCAGGGCTGATTTTGGGCGGCAAAACAATCTGATCAGCCACCGGCAGAGCAGAATTACCGCTCAGGCGCCGCTTCAGACGCGCTGTCCATAAATGCCGGCAGGAGCGCAATTTGTTGAGCACAAACCATCTTTGCCGGATCAGATTGTAGAAGAAATGTTTCTCAACGGACGCAGCCGTTCTTGATCCGGTTCCTAGCGCATCTATGTCGCTTTGCGCGCCGCGCGCTTTGACTAAAGGCGGCCAAACGGCCAGACCTGTATTGGTTCTTGTCAGCCAGAAACGCAGATAATTATCTACCGGCGCAAAGATTTCATGCTGGCTGTTGACGAAATTCTGCGCACCGGCACGCGACCATACCAAACCGCCTGTCGTCATCGGAAAATAATGCGCACTAGTCAGATTGCGCTGCTGATCCTGCCCCTGCAGCGTGCAAAGCGGGGTATGACGTTTTATTCCGTCTGTCCCAATATTAATGAGATCCCAGTAACGCCCGTCTTTTTCGAGCCATGACAGCAGCTCTTCCGCCATTTTAGCAAGGTCTGCCGGAACGGACATATCATCTTCCAGCACCATTGCGTATTTCTCGCCGGAATCCAGAAACATCTGCGCCGCTTTAAGATGGCTCAGATAACATCCGAGCTCTCCGCCGCTGACCTGACAGCCCATAAACGCCAAAGCGCGTTTCTCGTGATAGGCCGGATGCGCTCTCGGATCACTTTTCCGGCCATCCACCGCCGGAACGCGGATAAATTCTATACCCGCGCGCTCCAATTGTCCGCGGGAAATGTCAAGCCGTTCCTGACTGCCATCAAGATTTATAAGATAGGTTCTCACCATAGTCTCCGCCATAAAATGGCTTAAAGCCTCCTGCCAAAAACCGGCAGGCGCGCATCAGCGACGTATCACTAGATGTTCATTTGCGGAGATACAATCAAGAAATTATGAGTTTTTAACGGAAATGTTTTGACAGTTTCAAACCCTGCGCCTGATAGTGCGAGCCAAGATCACTGCCATAGAGCGCTTTCGGCCGTTTGAGCATGTGTTCATAAATCAGACGGCCGACAATCTGTCCGTGTTCAAGGATAAACGGCACTTCATGGCTGCGCACTTCCAGCACTGCGCGGCTGCCCTTGCCACCGGCAGAGACATTACCAAAACCCGGATCGAAGAAACCGGCATAATGCACGCGGAACTCACCGACCAGCGGATCAAAAGGGGTCATTTCCGCAGCATAAAGCGGCGGCACATGCACGGCTTCCTGTGAAACCAGAATGTAAAATTCATCGGGATCGAGAACCAATTCGCGATGTCCGCGATCATAAATCGGTTCCCAGAAATCCAGCACATCATGCTGCGCACGCTTATCGACATCAACAACAGACGTATGGTGTTTGCCGCGATAGCCAATCAGGCCGTTTTCACCGCCGCTCAGATCAATCGACAGCGCAATCCCGCCATTGGAAATATTCGGCACAGCGGAAGCCACCAGCGTTTCCGCCGCGTGCAATGCAGCGAGTTCGGCTTCATTGATATGCGCAGTGCCTTTGCGGAAGCGGATCTGCGACAGGCGAGAACCGGTACGTGCCACAATCGGGAAAGTGCGCGGACTGACTTCCAGATAAAGCGGGCCGTTATAACCGGCAGGCACCTTGTCAAATTCCTGCGCATTATCGGTGATCACACGGGTGAAAATATCAAGGCGACCGGTCGAGCTTTTCGGGTTTGCGGAAGCCGACAATTCCGATGGCAGCGCCAAGCTTTCCAACAGCGGCACGATATAGACGCAGCCGGTTTCCAGCACCGCACCTTCACGCAGATCAATTTCATGCAGCTTCAGGCGTTCCAGTTTTTTGGCAACCGGTGTGTCCGGCCCCGGCATGAAAGATGCACGGACGCGATAGGCTTTCTCACCAAGACGAAGATCAAGACTGGCAGGCTGTATCTGATCGTGATCCAAGTCCCGCGCTGAAGTCAGCGCACCGGTTTCAAACAGAGCTGCAATATCGCTGTCTGCCAAAATTCCGCTATCTCGGGTCATCATTTGTCCAGTCATAAAATACTATTTTGCCGCAATCTAGCCTTGAACGGTTAAAAGAGGGCTACTGTGATATGCGCATTTACAGATAGATTTCACTCCCCGCTGTCAAGTCCTGTGAAATCGAGTGCTTGACATTATAATCATAACAGTCCTACAAAATCAGTCGTGGTGATTTGGCCGGCCGGCTTGCAGCCACGTTAAAGAAGTCGCTAAATATGGCCGCGGTTCCGAGCCGGTCTTTTTGCGTCTTCATGCAAAGGCCGGTTTTTTATTGGCCGGTGTGGCCCGAACCCTGCCGACCATCCTTTTATATAGGCTGGACCGATGACAAAGATACATATTCGTACCCTTCGCCCTGCAACTCAGCTTGTGCATAGCGGCACAACCCGCACGCCTTATGGCGAAACATCAGAAGCACTGTTTCTGACACAGGGTTTTGTTTATGACAGCGCCGAGGCTTGCGAAGCCCGTTTTACCGGTGAAGATCCGGGTTTCATCTATTCCCGTTATGCAAACCCGACGACGGATATGTTTGAAAAGCGCATGTGCGCGATTGAAGGCGCAGAAGAAGCACGCGCCACTGCCTCCGGCATGGCTGCTGTTGCTGCGGCCATTCTCTGTCAGGTTCGCGCCGGTGACCATGTGCTGGCAGCCAAAGCGATGTTCGGCTCCTGTCGGTACATCATTGAAACCCTTCTGCCGAAATACGGCGTTGAATTCACTTTGATTGATGGCGTGAATATTGAGAACTGGGAAAACGCCATCCGTCCGAATACCAAAGTGCTGTTTCTGGAAAGCCCGACCAATCCGACACTGGAAGTGATGGATATCGCCAGAATTGCAGGCATTGCCAATAGTGTCGGTGCCAAGCTGATCGTTGACAATGTATTTGCCACCCCACTCTATCAGCGGCCACTGGCGCTTGGCGCTCATATTGTTGTCTATTCTGCCACCAAACATATTGACGGTCAGGGACGTTGCCTCGGTGGTGTTGTTCTGTCTGATCGTGAATGGATTACGGAAGTTCTGCAGGATTATTTCCGCCATACCGGTCCGGGTCTCAGCCCGTTCAATGCATGGACAATGCTCAAAGGTCTGGAAACACTCGCCGTGCGTGTGGAAGCACAGACCCGTTCTGCCGCTAAGATTGCCGATTTTCTGGCCGAACAGAATGCCATTGCCCGCGTGATTTATCCGGGTCGCAAAGATCATCCGCAGGCAGACATTATCGCCAAGCAGATGAGCGGCGGCTCAACCATGATTGCATTGGAATTGAAAGGCGGCAAAAAGGCAGCTTTTGCTTTTGAAAATGCGCTGGAAGTCATCAGCATTTCCAACAATCTCGGTGACGCAAAAAGCCTGATTACCCATCCGGCCACCTCGACCCATAAAAATCTCAGCGATGAAGCCAAAGCAGAACTCGGTATTACTGACGGCCTACTGCGTCTTTCCATTGGTCTGGAAGATGCAGATGATCTGATAGACGATATTGGCTTTGCACTGAAAGCAGCTCAAGGCTAAACTGGTATCAGACGGCTGCTGATTTGCCGGCAGCCGTCATATCCTGCCAGCTCCCATGGCCTTCCAGAGTAACCTCTATGTATCGCGCAATTACCGAGAATATCGAAGTCACCGTTGAACCGTTTTATCTGGAAGAACAATCTTCACCGGATGAATCCCGTTATGTCTGGGCTTATCGGGTAACGATTATCAATCATTCGGATATTCCGGTGCAGTTGCGCTCACGGACATGGAAAATCACCGATGCCCACGGGCGGACTGAAGAAGTGCGCGGCCCCGGCGTTGTTGGCGAAGAACCGTTTCTGAAACCGGGTGACAGCTATCAATATTCGTCCGGCTGTCCGCTGACGACCTCATCCGGCATGATGTCCGGCAGCTATATGATGCAAAATCATGAGGCTGGCAGCCCTGATGAAGGCAAACTATTCCCCATCACTATTCCGGCATTTTCGCTCGATATGCCCGGACACAGACCGGTTCTGAACTAATTATAGTGTTCTGATCATCGCCACACGGCGTTCAATCGGCAAGCCGATGGACTGTTCCAGCTCGGCAATGGAACGGAAACGCGCATTACATTGCGATACCGGCAATACCTGATAGCTGCAGCTTTCATAAAAAGGCCGGTTCCATGGTATATCGCCGAATGTCGTCAGGCTGAGACTTGCGCATCCCTGCGCTTTGGCAATGTCAGCCGCAGCATCCAGCAATTTACGGCCAAACCCGCGCCGCTGGAAATCCTGATGCACAGATAGCTCCCAGACATGCAGGCAGTTCTCGTCCGGCATGGCTTCTGCCACCAGAAAGCCGCCAAGCACAGTATCGCATTCTGCAACCAGCACATGGCCTTTTTGCATAAAATCAAGATGCTGCTCGGCAGACATGACCGGCATATCGAGAATAAAATGCAAAGACGGGTCAGCTGCAAATGTTGAAGCTGCCGAGCGTTCAATCTCCGGCAGCAACGCAGCATCAGACGGCTGTGCCCGCCTTATCAGGCAGGCACTTTTGTCATGCTCAGCACTCATTGTGGTGCGTTAATTTCCGAAGGGTCAAAATCATAACGGCTGGAGCAGAACTCACAGGTCACCGAGATTTTGCCATTCTCAGTGCTGTGTTCGATTTCTTCAGCCGAGAAGCCTTTGAGCACACCGAAAATCTTGTCCCGCGAACAGGCGCAATGATCGACAACTTTCGTGCCTTCATAAACGCGCACGCCGCGCTCATGGAACAGACGATAAAGCAGACGTTCAGACGGCACCTGCGGATCAGTCAGCTCGGAATCCTCAATGGTCGCAACCAGTGAACGGGCTTCCTGCCATTCATCCTCAACCGGAGCCTGTTCAGCCTCAGCACCATTCGGATTATCGCCGCCATGCAGATCGCGATGACGCGCACGCAATTCGGACTGCGGCAGAAACTGCACCATCAGACCACCGGCACGCCATTGTTCACTCGCTTTGCCATCGGCACCGCGCTCGAAAAGCTTGGCAACAGCCAGCTGAACTTCTGTTGCAATCTGCTCAGACTGCATGAAGTAATTGCGTGCAATATCTTCCAGCGACGAGCCGTCCAGCGCAACAATACCCTGATAGCGCTGGGTGAATTCGCCCTGATCGACGGTCAGCGCCAGCGTACCCTTGCCCAGTAATTCTTCCGGCTTGGTTTTACCGGCAGCCACGAACTCTGCCACACGCTCTTCGTCAAAACGGGCATAGGCGCGGATTGCATCCGGCGTGCGGAAATCCACCACCAGCATATCCACCGGACCATCCGAGCGGGTCTGGAAAATGAACTTGCCTTCAAATTTCAAAGATGTGCCGAGCAACACGGTCAGAACCGCGGCTTCGCCCAACAGGCGGGACACGACTTCCGGATAATTATGGCGTTTCAGAATAGCATCCAGCGCCGCACCAAGCTGCACTGTGCGGCCGCGCACATCCAGACCTTCAACCTGAAAAGGCACAACAACATCATCACCGGACAGGGTAATATGGTCTGGCATCGGGCTATCAATCATCATCTGGTCTGTACTGGTCTGGTTATTCATCACTTATCTCTTTTTTATTGGCTGCCACGGGTGTCGCCACTGGGGCTGCATCACTGCGCCATAAATAACACACGGCTCGCAGGCGTTATACGACCTGCAAGCCGTGGTTCAATCTTCAAATCAGGATCAGGGCAGCCGATCCATACGTTATCCTATAGATAAGAAGCGATCAGCGTCCTTCAAGACACCAGGTCAAAATCGCTTTCTGCGCATGCATACGGTTTTCTGCCTCATCAAAGACCACGGATTGCGGGCCGTCGATCACTTCATCTGTCACTTCCTCACCGCGATGGGCTGGCAGACAGTGCATGAACAAAGCATCTTTATTGGCTTTCGCCATCAGATCCGCATTCACCTGATATGGCATGAAAACATTATTGCCGCGCGCATTATCTTCCTGCCCCATCGACACCCATGTATCGGTCACGATGCAGTCAGAACCGGCCACAGCCTTTTCCGCACTGGTGGTCGAGAAGATTTTAGCACCCTTCGCATTTGCCCAGTCAACAAAACGCGACAGCGGTTCACTGCCCGAAGGTGTTGCAATATTCAGACGGAAATCAAATTGCGCCGCAGCCTCAATGAAGGAATGCAGCACATTATTGCCGTCACCGCTCCACGTCACCGTGCGGCCCTTGATTGGTCCGCGATGTTCTTCAAAAGTCAGAATATCGGCCATGATCTGACACGGATGAGTATCATCGGTCAGCGCATTGATAACCGGCACGGTCGCATGCTCGGCGAGTTCGAGCATGCGATCATGAGAGGTTGTACGGATCATAATGGCATCGACAAAACGTGACAAAACTTTGGCTGTGTCCGCAATGGTTTCACTGCGGCCAAGCTGCATTTCCGAACCGGTCAGCATGATTGTTTCGCCGCCGAGCTGGCGCATACCCACATCAAAAGAGACGCGGGTTCGCGTT
>NZ_ANNO01000259.1:0-75097 GCF_000409565.1 Pseudochrobactrum sp. AO18b | reverse complement strand
TGAGGGGCAGATCCTGCGGGCTGACTGCAGAGAGGTCGGTAAAATGCCTTAAAGTCTTATCATTTGCCATTATTAGTCACCGTTATGCAGGAGCTTTGGAAAGCTTGGCTGCAACCTTTTCAATCCGGTTCAGAGCTTCACGCATATCATCTGCCGTTACTGTCAGCGGAGGCAACAAACGCACAACATTGTCACCGGCGCCAACGCTCAGCATATGCTCGGCACGCAATCCGGTAATTACATCTGTATTTGGTACAGCGCATTTCAGACCGATCATCAGGCCTTTACCGCGCACTTCGGTGAACACATCCGGATAGCGGTCGATGATCGACGCCATACCCTGACGGAACTGCGATGCCATTTCATTAACATGGTCAAAGAAACCATCGGCCAGCATCACATCCAGCACAGCTTCACCCACGGCCATCGCCAGCGGGTTACCGCCATAGGTGGTGCCATGCACACCTGCGACCATGCCCTTGGCTGCTTCAGCCGTTGCCAGACAGGCGCCCATCGGGAAACCGCCGCCGATACCTTTGGCAGTTGCCAGCAGATCAGGCTCAATACCTGCCCATTCATAGGCATAGAATTTGCCGGTACGGCCAACGCCGGTCTGCACTTCATCCAAAATCAGCAGCAGGCCGTTTTCGTCGCAGATCTGACGGATCAGACGCAGGAATTCATTGGAGAAGGAGCGAAGACCGCCCTCACCCTGTACCGGTTCAAGAAGGATAGCCGCTGTTTCCGGTGTAATAGCAGCACGCAGGGCTGCTTCATCACCAAACGGCACCTGATCAAAACCATCAACCTTCGGGCCGAAACCTTCCAGATATTTAGCCTGTCCGCCGGCTGCGATGGTTGCCAGTGTACGGCCGTGGAAAGCACCTTCAAAGGTAACGATGCGGTAACGCTCAGGCTGACCATTGGCGAAATGATAGCGGCGTGCGGTTTTAATCGCGCATTCCAGAGCTTCGGCACCGGAATTGGTGAAGAAGACTTTATCGGCAAATGTATTATCGACGAGGCGCTGACCAAGGCGCTCCTGACCCGGCACTTCATAAACATTGGAAAGGTGCCACAATTTGGCGGCCTGATCCTGAAGTGTCTTTACCAGATGCGGGTGGCTGTGTCCGAGTGAATTCACAGCAATACCGGCTGCGAAATCGAGATAGCGTTCGCCGCCCTCGGTAATCAGCCAAACGCCCTCCCCTCGCTCAAAGCGCAACGCTGCACGATTATAGGTGTCGTAAAGCGGGTGCACAGTCGCAGTCGTCATGCCAATAAGGCCTCCAAAGCCTTTAAATTGAAGCGGGCATCAACATCAGTCTTCACCGGTCTCCGTGAGTTTTTCTAAACTCCCCCCGGAGAAGCGGTTGTTGCGCGCGGATGAAATCAAAAAGCCGCCCTCAGGGCGGCTCGACAATGCACTATTGTTCGCCAATATATAAATGTCAATCAAAGACCGCGGCCCTGCGGGGTGAAAACCGCCCCCTTAAAATGTGCAAAAATGTCGCTGTTGCGCAATTTTGTTACGCAGGCTTCAATAAGGGATCCGGCCTGAACAACAGGCCGGTACAACCATAATTGTCAATTTTCAGCCCCGTGCCCGTGAAATAAACTCCGAAGTGTTGCACGAAAACCTTGTATTTAAAAAAAACCGGTCTATTAAATGCCCGCTGATCTCCAAGGTTGGGGAAAACCATTCCAGCACCGGGCGCCGCGCTTGTCACGGAGTCCTTGCTTAAGGTAGTTTCATATTAAAGTAAGACTAGATTTAGTGCGACAGCGCCAGCTGTCCGGTACATATGGTGCCTGCTTGGACGGGCCCGCAAAAACGATAGCCGGACGCTATAAAGATTATAAAGAACGGAGCCTGAGCCACAATGAACTGGACAGATGAACGCGTCGAGCTTCTCAAGAAATTGTGGAGTGAAGGTCTGAGTGCAAGCCAGATCGCAGCCCAGCTGGGCGGCGTCAGCCGCAATGCGGTGATCGGGAAAGTGCACCGGCTTAAACTATCCGGACGCGGCAAAACAACAACGGCCGCGCCACGCAGCAAGAAACCGGCCCCCGCTCCGGTCGCTGCACCACGCCCGACAACAACATCAAGCAGCAGCATGTCATCCGGCAGTGCAAGTGCACCGCAGCCGACAATGCGTGCCACAGTGATGAAAACCTCCGGTGCCGCAGCACTGCAGGCAGAAGTTCTGGCTGATGCCGTTGCGGAACCGATTATCCGTCACAATGAAAATGTTGTTGTGCCGATTTCCCGTCACCTGACCCTGCTGCAGTTGACAGAACGTACATGCAAATGGCCGGTCGGTGATCCGCTGCACGAAGATTTCCACTTCTGCGGTCATGAATCCGGTGAATCCAGCCCTTATTGCAGCTATCATTCCAAGCTGGCTTTCCAGCCGACTGCAGAGCGCCGCCGCGCTCGCTAATCGGCACCATATGCAAACAAAAAGGCGCTTTTCAGCGCCTTTTTTATTGTCCTGATATCATGCGCAAGTGGCATTAATTCATCCGAATATAGTGCAAAGGCAAAGCAGGAAATGCACTGCTTTTTGCACCACTCAGCGCGCAAAACTTAAAGCAGGCGCTGATAAACCGCCAAAGTCTGATCTGCGATTCCAGACCAGCTGTAGTTTTTTGCGATTTCCGCACTCTGTTCAGCCGCCTGCTCTGCACTGAAAGGCTGATCCAGTTTTTCAGCCATCTGCTTTGCTAAGGCCTGCGTATCTCCCAGAGGGAAATAATCAGCCTCCGGCAAGCCGACCTCAAGGTTGGCGGTAATATCACTGGCCAGAACCGGCAATCCGTAGCCCATCGCCTCCATCATCGCGATTGGCATACCTTCATGACTGGACGGTAAAACAAACAAAGCTGCATTGCTGTAAAGCTCTGTCAGATCATCGCCGCGTTGCATGCCGGTGAGCACGACATCCGGTGTTTTGGCAGCCAGGGCTTTCACCTGATCGACATAAGGTGACTGGTGATCGGCGGCACCGACAATCGCCAGTTTCTTATCCGTGTGAAAACCCGCAGCCTGCATGGCAGCAAAAGCAGCAATCAGATCATGCTGGTTCTTTTCCGGCACGATACGGGCAACCATCACCACATATTTCTTCTGCTCCAGTGCAAATGTCTGCAACACAGTACTTGCCCCACCTGTTTCCCGTAAGGTCACACCATTGGGAATAAATTGTGCGGAAACCTGATAGCGTTCTGCCATAGCCTCAGCGATATGACGGGAAACGGCAATCCGCTGACTGGCAAAACGCATCCCTGCCCATTCGCCGGTTTTCAGCATTTTGCGGGCAAGTCCGCCCCATTTATCGCGGTTATAATCAAAACCATGATGGGTCACGACGGTTTTAAGCCCGAATAAACGTGACAAAGGGGTCAGCAAAGCGGGGCCGATCGCATGAATATGCAGGATGTCAGGACGACGAACTGCCGCCTCCAGAACACCAAGAAATGTATGGGCAATGGCCTCAAATTTGGTGGAAAGCGGCGCCCAAAGCGGCGTGACCTGCACACCCTCCCACTGATAAGGCTTTTTCTGAGTCAAATAGGGTTTGCGCCCCAGCACTTCGACATCCCAGCCTTTTTCAACGAAAACACGGGCAAGCTCCTCAACATGCTTTTCCACACCGCCCTGCACTTGCGGCACACCGCGCAGACCGAGCATCATCACTTTGGGACGCTTACTCATGCGCGTACTCCCAGATCAGCGTAAAGAGCGAGCATACGGTTGCGATAGGCTTCAGCCAAGAATTCATTCAAAATCCATTCGCGCCCGACCAGTCCCATCCGGTTACGCTCCGCAAGTGGCATAGCAGCCATACGGCTCAGTTGCGTTGCCAGATCATCGGCATTACCAGCCTCGGCGGTCAGTCCGGTCTCACCTTCGCGGATCATCTCCGGAATACCGCCAATACGCGCACCGATCACCGGTGTGCCAAGCGCATAGGCTTCCAGAATACTGACCGGCGCATTCTCATACCATTCAGACGGCAGAACGAGCGCCCTCGCCTCTCCGATCAGACGATGCAGCTTTTCACCTGTCACATAACCGGCGAAAATTACCGGCGCATTGAGCTCCGCTGCCAGTGCTTTCAATTCGGCCTCATCAGGGCCCGTACCGGCAATGACCAATTTCACACCGGATTTTGCCGCTGCGGTAATAAGCGTCTTGAGACCTTTTTCCGGTGCGAGGCGACCGGCAAACAGCAGATAGTCCTGCGCTTCATAAACCGGCTTCAGATGATCCGTTTCCACGAAATTCGGAATATAGACCAGCTGCTCCGGCGGCCAACCCCATTCAATCAGCTTCTCACGGTAGAAACGGCTCGGCACCACAAAGCGGTCAACTTTATTGCGGTAAAGGCCGAGCATCCGGTGAACAGCAGTTTCGACAAAAACCAGTCCGCTGAGCGAAACCGACCCTTTAATGCAGCGATTGGCGACCACATTATAAATCCGGCCACCTTTGCACTGCTCACAAACATGACCGTCAACCAGCATTTTATAAGCAGGACAGGCCAGTTTCAGATCATGCACGGTCATTACAACCGGAATATTATGCTGCTTCAGCGTCGCAAAAATTGACGGTGACAAATGGTGGTAGACATTATGCGCATGAGCGATATCCGGCTTCGCGGCTTCCAGCAATTGGCTCAGATTTTGCTGCGCCTCGCGGGAATAAATGATCTTGGCAGCCTGCTTAACTTTGGTCAGCGCAGAGCTTTCACGGCCATATTCAATTTCTGACACAAAATAGCGCGACCAGTCTGAAGGCAGATTTTCCGGATGCTGCATGGCAAAAGGCACGGCATCCCAGCCGATATCCTCAAACAGGGTCATATGATCGAGAAAGATCGCTTCCGCCCCGCCACGCCGGTAAAAATAATTATTAATCGCCAGCAGACGCATCTGCTTCTCATCTAAGGTCATGCGTTCCCTCAAGCAGGCCCGAGAGCATAATTTCCTAAACTTGAAACAGAAATTATACTCTCATTTTAAAGTGTCAAAGCGAGTTTTGTGCACCCAATGGGGCGTCTGACGCTCTAAAGCTTTATAAATCCGGACAGGATTTACACATCACACAGCATGTGCAGATGCATAATCGTCCAGTGCTTCATCAACCGTTAAAATTTCACATCCGCTTTGCACCGCATATTGAACCAGTTTTTCAAAGGTCGCCGGTGTGCAGCCATAGGATGTCGGTGTTTCAGAAATGTCATGCGTAAAAAAGATCAGCCAGCCCGGCTGCGCTTTCACCGCATCAATCTCCCGCGTCAATTGCAGTGAATGCGCCTCTGGCTGGCGGATCTCCATACCATACAACATTTGCGGGCTTATTGCCCCGCGATTAATCCGGTTCTCTCCGGCGCGGCAAGTACGGTAATTGCGCGCCAACCGCCGATAAGCAAAATAGGACACCGCATTATAAGGATAGGCAAAATTAAACTTCGGACCATGTCCGCCTTTGCGATCTCCCAGAATCCGGCTCAGAAAAGACCGGTTTCGGTCAATCTCACTTTGCAACTGCGTATCCTTGAGGGTAGCAACATTCGCATGTGAAAATGTATGGCACCCGATTTCATGCCCGCGCTCCGCCAGTTCACGAATTCCGCTTTCTGTAATCAGCTTACGGCTGGTTTCTGATGTACCGGCAAGCCCTCCGGCCACATAAAATGTTCCGCGCAATCCGTATTTTTCCAATATGGCCGCGCCATAATACAAAGTACTGTCGGGCACATCGTCGAAAGTGAACGTGATCACCGCATGATCCGTTGGCACATGAAGTGTTTTAGGAGCGAGGCGAGACATCAGGCGCGCCTGTAAACGAGCGACCCAGTATTTAATTTTGTGCTTCACCGTGTCACTCCGATACTGCCTGATGCGAACGCAAGCGGGGGCGCATCGTCATAAGGAACCGGCACTGCCAATGCCTGCAAACGCAAGCCGAACAGAGCCATCATAACGCTGAACCATAATAAACTGCCGGTTTCAAAGAATACACTTTCAAGCGCGCCCCCAAACAAACCGTAAAGCCAGATACGTACATAAAGCCGTACAACAGGCGTATAGAGGTTTTGCTGTGAAATCCGCCTGATGTAAAGTAATGGCAGCACTAAAATCCAAATAAAGACAAGCAAAAAACCTACGACACCGAGATTAATTAACGCATCGACCCATGCATTGTGACCGTTAAAAGCACGCGGAGACCAGTTTTCCACTGTATCATTATTGACCAAAGCGTCCGTCAACCAATAACCATGAAGCCCGTGCCCGATCAATGGCCTATCAGCCATTGCCCCTACAGCCAGCCGCCAGATATCCGAACGGTTGGTGAAACTGGCATCAATGCCGAGCGAGGTAATAAACTCATAGACAGACGGTATCAGTGCAGCGCCGACCGTTAAAAAATTAATCGTTAACACACCGCCGACAGCAATCGGCACGCGCAGCCACTTAATTTTCTCGAAAACATAGGCAATCAGCAGGATCATCGGAAACATAGCTGTCGATGTCTTACCGCCGGTATGCATCAAAAAAAACACCGACAAAACAAGGATCAGCCAGCCCGCAAGGTGATAGCCTTTATCTTTAAGGTATAGCCCGAAGAACCCACTGACCAGCATGGCTGCAGAGGCAACATTCTTATGGGCAAAATGGCCGCGCCAGTTCCCTAACTGCTCGTCGCCCAATTCGGAACTGAACTGATGTATAGCCACTAACGGCTTGAACATCACACCGAAATAGGCAAGCCCCAGCATAACAAACAGCCCTGCCATAATCATTTTGGCGAATTGCTCTTCAGAACGCGGCAATAGCAGGAATACCGAGGCATTGAGCATAATGATGCAGGAAAGAATAAGCTGTTTTAAGGATTCAACCCGCTCTGCAGAGAAAAGCGCCGCGAGCAAAATACACACGACCAGCAACACGATTAAAGGTCTGGGTTGCAATACCAGCTTCTTTAACGGGCTGAGGGCAACATAACAAATAGCACTGGCAAAGAGCAGCAAGGAAACGACCTGATTAAACAGGCTTGAGCCGCCTTCAGCCGCCGCCGAAGCCGTTTCCGCAGGAAAAGGCTCGATCGTCACCCAGAGGTAAAAGAACTGCGCCATGAATAAGGTCGCAGCAAGGAAACCCCTTATATCGCTCATGCCGGAGGTGCGGATCATCTGCAACCTGCTTCACTATTTTTTATAAGAAGCGCGGGACTGTGCACGTAAAAGACCGATAAATCCGAAAAGCAAAGCCAAACCAGTACCGAGACCGCCGCCAACAACAGCACCGGCAACAGTAAGAAGGGCTGTACCCGGAGGCCATGAGCGGCTTTTAGGTGGCAAGGCCGGTGAAGCAATACGGATATTGGTGGCATCGATCTGCTGGCGCTGGGCAATTTCCTGCGCACGGGTCAGATAGGTCTGATAGAGAGTAGTCTTTGTCAGGCGGTCGCGTTCAAGATCATTCAGCGTAACCTGTGCATCCGTATCGAGGGAAACCGCTGACCGTGCAGTCTCAATCTGACGGCGCAAAGTTTCGACCACAGAATTTGCCTGATCGAGATCCAGTTTTGCGGCACGTAAAATCCGTGACGTTTCCTGCGAAATTTGTGCCTGCAGGCCTGCAATCTGCGACTGCGTGCTGGCCAATTCGGGATAACGCGGACCATAAGTCATAGTCATAGCATCAAGACGCTGCTTCAGGGTCGCATATTGTGTGCGCAATGCAGTCAGCGTCGGGGATTGCAATGTACCGGACGGATCCAGAGCCTGATTACCGGCACTGGTCAGCTCTGCATAACGGGATTTTGCCTCGGCCTGACGGCTCAGAGCGCCGACAAGCTGCGAATTGATTTCTGTCAAAGCCTGTGCACTGACCAGTTCGCCGGTATTACCGGTCTGAAGCCCCTGCGCATTGCGGAACTGCGCTACTTTCATTTCAGCTTCAGTTGCAGCTTTTTTCAGCTCACTCAGCGGTTCTGTCAAAGCACGGGCAGCGCGTGCGGCACCATCCCGCTCATTCTGTGCAACTTCATCCTGAAAGGCCTTGGCGACAGTATCTGCCAATATAACGGCCTTTTCAGGCTCTCGCGCCCAGACAGTGAGATTAATCAGATAAGAGCGTTCCGGACGGCGGGCCTCAACACGTGATGACAATTCACGCAAGGCTGCAATATTCTTTGCCTGTTGCGGATCAACTGCTTCATCCTTCTTCGGCTCCCCCAGAAGACCGGAGAGTAATGTTTTCTCTGTTCCGTTAAATTCCGGATCATCCTGCAATTTCAGTTCGTCGACCACGCGTTGCATAACATTACCGGATGTCAGCAAGCGCAGCTTGCTTTCAATATCCATCAGCTGGCTTTCCGCCTGCATACTGGTGGCATAAACATCATTCGGCACAACCTGCAAATTTGATGGTGCAACAATGATATCCGAACCCGCAGTGAAACGCGGCTTGGCGGTTTTACCAAAACCTATGCCGACAGCTGCCCCCACCAGAGCCAGCAGCAGGATCAGCCACCAAAAGCGCAGCAACCAATTGATAATATCTGAAAAACCAACAACCGGAAAAACCCAGCTGCGCTGTGCAGAACGCGCCTCGTCGCTGTTTGCATAATCCTGTTGCGAAGGGGAAGAAGCGGCTTCAGAGGCTCGTATATCTGTATCCGGCTGCAAAACAGCTTCTGCACCACGGCTGCCGGCAGACGCGGGTTTGGCTTTTTTAGCTAATTCTTGCAGCGTATACATCAGACATCTCTAATAGCTTGAGGCAAAACCCGTATAGAGGGCTCAATTGCTGTATCTACTTATGCAGTAACAGAGATATTAAAAAAAAAGGTTAACAAAGCCTCATCGGCATAGTTTAAGTATTAGATTCCATGAAAAGCATTATTTTAAATTTTACTTATAATAATTAATAACAGGCTTCCCCTGCCTTTTTGTTTTCCGGCCTAAATCGGTCTAAAATTGTTCCCTTTCACAGGAAAATGCTATAGAGAGGCTGCGACAAGGGAAATAAAACTATGAGTGAAACGGAGTTGCCGGACAACCGCATGTCTGCACGTATCCGACGATATTTACCGTCGCTCCTCTCCTATATGGCTTCCAGCGGCAGCCTCATCATGGCAAGTGTAGCACAGCTTGCGACATTTGCTATTCTCGCGCGTTTTCTCGGCGCGGCTGAATTTGGTATGTTCATCACTATCATGGCAATCACCAGCATTGTCGTGCATATTTGCGGCATTGGCAGCGCTGAAAGCCTGCTGCGGCGCGTAGCGCAGAATAAAAAAATATATCCGGTCATGCTCGGTCACAATCTGATATTGATCGGTATCAGCGGTGCTCTGCTCGTAGCTGCCGGAATGCTCATCCTGCCCTACTGGATCGAATTTTCACCTGATCCTGTTACCAACGCGATCAGTCTCTTTCTCTATCTTGTCACCAATATTGTCTTGCTGCGCATGATTTTGCTGGCTGAGGCCGTCTATATCGGACACAGCAATTTCAAAGCAGCCAATCTCTCTGTGGTCGGCTTCGCTCTTGCCCGTACACTTGCGGCTGTTCTGGCTTGTGTTGTGTTTGGCGTCAGCACCATTAACGGCTGGGCCTGGTGGCAATTTGCCTGCCACGTATTAGTTGCCGGAATATACTGGCTGTTTTTAATGCGGCTGGGCAAACCTATCTTCCATATTATGCGTGAGGAAATCAAACTCGGCATCTTCTTTGCCACCCCGTTCATCTTCCGCGCCATTCGCCAGAATATCGACTTACTGCTGCTTGGTCTTCTTCTCTCCCCCGCAGTCATCGGCAGCTACGGCGTTGCACGACGGATTGTCGACAGCAGCTATCTGAATATTGATGCCATGAGCCGTTTGCTCTATCCCCGCTTTGCCAAAATGAGTGCAAACGGCATCGACAAAGCCTGGCCTCTGGCACAAAAAGCCACGCTGATGGCATTGGGTATTTCTGTTTTCACGGCGACATTTGTTTATTTTCTGGCACCATATCTGCCACTGATTTTCGGTCAGGAATATCAGTCCATGGTATATTTTACGCAGGTACTGTGCTGGGTCATTATTTTCTATGCATTATGGTCTGTCAGCGTCGAGGTAATGGGGTCTGCCGGTGAGCACGGCTATCGCGCGGCTATTCTTAACACCGGCAATATAATCGGTGCGCCGATACTGGCATTTGCCACATGGCTGATGCCGCCGACAGGTACATTTATTTCAATCTATCTGATTGAAATCTCCATCGCCATCTGCGCATGGCTGGTGCTGTTGCGCTTGATGCGCAGGGCAAAACAAAGCTCAGTTTAGAGCGACCTTATTGCACCCGAAGAGGTGCCCGTCGCTCTAGAGCGGTTTACGTCCAGATTGGATCATAGCGCTCGCGTCTCAATTCTTTATTTGGTCGCATTATCACGGGCGTCAAGTTGATCCAACTTGACATAATCAAGAAGTCAAGTTGATCCAACTTGACTGTGAAATGCTCTAATGCTTGTTTTCCTGAATGATTTTGCTCTCGATCATAGCAGCAGGATTTTTGCGCGGCGTGAAAAAGCCAAGCGGCAGTGCCGCCGCATGGAAAAACCATGCTGTAACTGAATAGAGCCCGATTGAAAAACTGCGATGTTTCACGCTCATCAAAGCTACTGCAGCAGCAATCATTGCCAGATCAATCAATAGCGCAATACCGGTTGGCAAGACAGCCAGCACCAGCAGCATAGCGATAATCCATCCATAGACGGCCATCCACAGACGCAACTCCGGCAATTCGGCAAACAACATTTTGAAATGTGGCTTGCCCGTTGCCGAGCGCAGCAATTCTCCGATGCCGCGAATATATTTTGACTGCCAGCGCTTGATTAGAAGCTTGTATGCATTGGCACTATGCCCCGTGTGATACACGAAGCGCCGGTCGAGACGAAACAATGTCCAGCCTTTGGCACGCAACCGCACACCCAGATCATATTCTTCATAGCTGTGCAGATTACGGTCAGACAAATAGCCGATTTCTTCTATCGCCTCGCGCCGGTAAAGTCCTCCGCAATTAATACGGTCAATCGTTCCGACTGCTTTATACGCGGTTTTCCGCAAGCCGCGCCGGACATATTCAAGGCTCTCATTATTGCGCTCCATCACATGGCCGGTAACACCGGCAACGCGCGGATTTGCTTCCAGATATTTCAGCGCCTCGATAATAAAGTCCGGTGCCAGTTCTGTATCACCGTCCATCAGGCAGATAAAAGAGCCGCTGCTATACTGATAGCCCAATTGAGGCCCCAATCCGCAACTGGCTTTGGCAGGCGCTTCAATCTGAACAATTTTTACAGGATATTGCTTTGCAATCTCAATCGTACGGTCGCGGGAACCGCTGTCAGCCAGAATAACCTCACCCTGCCCGTCAGGCAAAGCTGCAAGAGCACTTTCAAGCGCGGCGGCAATCCGTCGTTCTTCATTCAATGCTTTGATAATGATTGAGACCGCCATCTTACATCCTGCTTGTCTGAGCATCGGGCTATCACGCGCATATAGGCATAAGACATATAAAATGCAATTAACGTCACATGAATATGGCGGCAGACTATATTATCAAAATGCCTTAATATTATTATTTCACTTAAATAAAACTCACTCAAATACTACAAAGCAACGACCTGTTTTTGCTTATCCGCAAAGCGATATAATAATTCTGTGTTTCAAAATTTTCCCTAGGACATTGTTTACACAATTCTGCCAGAGTCGCCTCAGCTTTCAATCAAACGCAAAACGGCTTTCAGCATCACGCCTGACTATCATTGAACAAAACAGGGCAAAGCGGCATGGCATTAATCAGTTCGATACAGCTTTCCCGGGGAGAGCCGGATTTAAGCCTGATCGAACCTGCTCAGGTGCCTAAAAGCGAATATCTTGCCCTCAGTTCTGATCCGCACATCTCCCTATGCCCGACTTATCAGATCCGCTGTTTTAAGTCCGTTGACGATGTTTCCGGCGACTGGCCTGCCGCTGAAAAGAACGGACCCGGCAAACTGCATAGCCATGCAAGTCCGAATTATCATATTTTTCAGACCACAACATTTCTGAAAATCTGGGAAGAAACCTATGCTCCGGCATTGAAGGCTGAGCTGTGCCTTATCGAAGTTCGTACAGAGGACGGTAGACCGGTTATGTTTCTGCCTCTGGCTATCTTTGTGCGTAACGGAACGCGCATCCTGTCTTTTACAGATCAGGGGGTGGCCGATTATAATGCGCCCGTATTGTTTGCCTGCGGAATGATCTGGACCCGTGCGCAGGCAGAAAATGTGTGGCAGCAGATACAGAAAGCTCTGCCGGCTTTTGATTTTGCCGATTTTAATAATATGCCTGAAAAACTGGGCAATCTGACCAATCCGATATTTTTGCTGGCCAATCAGAGCAACTCAGCGGACAGCCATGCCAATATATTGTCTCATGACTGGGACAGGATACAGCAGAGCCTCGTGCGCCCGAAAATTATCCGGCGCAAACTCCGCCGCCTCCATGAATTGGGCAATTGCGAGTTCTTTACAGCGAAAAATGATGCTGAAAATCAGGCATTGCTGGACTTCATGTTACGGGAAAAACAACAGCGTTTTATTGAAACGCATGTGCCGGGATTTGAGCAATATCCTGAGAAAATTCACTATTTCAACGAAGCAACACGGGTATTTCAATCAGCCGGTGTGCTGCATTTTTCTGCACTAAAACTGAATGGTGAAATTCTCGCTTGTATGTGGGGACTGGTCAGCGGGCCACATTATTACGGCATCATGATTGCCTCAAATCTGAAAAACTGGGCGAAATACTCCCCCGGCCATGTCTTGCATTATCTGCTTATCAAAGACCTGAAAGAGCAAGGCTATAATTGTCTTGATCTTGGCGTTGGTGACGAAGACTGGAAATTGCAGAATTGTGATCTGACCATTCCGCTCAAACGCCTCACTGTCTGCGCCACCTTGCGCGGCCGCCTCTATGAAGCACATAAAGAAATAATGTCGCGTTTGCGTGGCACGTCATTCTGGCAGGCTCTGCGGCCATTGAAATGGCAGCTGATCCGCGGCGTTAAACGCTGATTAGCCAGCCCGCGGATCGCACCTATGATTATGACCCAGCAAATACGACGGTGAATACAGCGCCTTTTCCAAGCTGTGAGCGCACGATCAACCTTCCGCGATGGCGGGTCAGAATATGTTTAACAATGGCGAGCCCCAAACCCGTGCCTTTATGGGCGCGGCTGCTATCCACATCAACACGGTAAAAACGCTCGGTCAGACGGGGTAAATGCTCCGCCGGTATACCAGGGCCGAAATCCTCTACGCTGACGGAAAAGCCACGCAATGCATCTGCAGTGGTTGGTGCTGCTTCGCCTCCCTGCTCATCAAGGTTGACAATAACACGCTTTCCCGCTTGCCCGTATTTACAGGCATTTTCAATCAGGTTCTGAAACACCTGAATAAGCTCGTCTTTGTCGCCGGGCAGCCAGACCGGATGATCCGGCTTTGTCCATTCAATGGTTACGCCAACACCGGAGGCCATAGGCGCCAATGTCTCCACCACATGGCTCAGCACCTGCCCGATATCAATGCGTTCTTTTACCGGAATAGCGGCCTTCATTTCCAGACGGGAAAGAGACAATAAATCATCGATCAGACGCGACATGCGGTCTGCCTGTGTCTGCATAATGCCAAGAAAACGCTCACGCGCAGCAGCATCGTCGCGCGCAGGGCCTTGCAGCGTTTCAATAAAACCACGCAATGAAGCCAGAGGCGTACGCAGTTCATGACTGGCATTGGCAATAAAATCTGACCGCATGCGGTCAATACGGCGCAACTCCGTCTGGTCGCGGAAGATCAGGATAAAACAATCTGCCTCACCTTTTGCCGTTTCAAAAGTCATGACCGAAGCACGATACCAGCGCTCAAACGGCAGCCGCTCCAGATAATCCGATGACCGCGCCTGCCCGTCAGCAATAATCCCCTGTATCAGTGAATGCATTTCCGGCGAGCGGAAACATAAATACAGGGACGCATCCCGAGCCAGTGGCGGAAACGCTTCGCGAGCTGCATGATTGACATAAAGGATCGTACCGTCTGTATCAAAAAGCACCAGCGGATCAGGCAGAAAATCGGCAAGCCGCTCACCGGACAGGCGCGACAGCGGCCCTTCACGCTTGCCGGTTTTGGTCGCAACCGCAACTGGTTTCGGTGTACTGAAAAACGCCAGAGCAATCACCAGAATAAAAAGCAACACACAGCCTGCCGCAGCAAGGGGTACGGAAACGCCCCAATAACGCAGCAGTAAAAACAACGGCAAGATTATCAGTAAAGAGGACGCCGATTTACGCAGAGCTTTTAGCAATCTCTGCTGACTATTCTCCTGTCTCCGCTCTCCGTCTGTATCTGATGCCATTATGTTTGAAACGCCGCCTTGCTGTTTCTGACCGGTAACCATAGATCTGAATGCCGCCTTTATGCCTGCCCTGTTGCAGCCTGCTATGTTCTATTCCAACAGATGCGCATATTATCTTTCCGATAGCAGCACAGTTTCACAGAATACATTTATTTTGCTGATTACAAATGTTTTTCCGGAAAAGCGCATACTCCGCCCCGAAAGAACAGCCGGACTATTTATGATTTATATTGCGGTTTTGTGACAATCCGGCCGGATGATTATGCCTTCCTGTGCATAATGCACCGGTAAAGTCTGCACAGTTCTTCTGTCGTCCTCAACGTGTTTTAACCCGCTCTCAATACGGCTAGGAAAATGCGGTGTTTTTTCCCAGTGATGGGGAGCAGTGAACATCTGATAAAATGCCCGCCATGATGCAACGGACAGTAGAAGCCAATATAAAGGCACGCCCCAAAGATAAAAATACCGGCGTTTTTCTTCATAACGCAGTGTCTTCTGACACAGCAAATGAAAACTCAGATAAGCTGTCAGCAAATTCAGACCATTAAACAAAACCGCAGCCACAACCGACTGGTCGTGATAACCGGAGATTGTTAGAGCAATACCCCAAATCAGACTGACCAGCATAAAGGGATGCAGCAAAGCGGATAACAGCAGACCTGTTGTATATAACAAGTAAAGGCTGAAACGTGCTGCACCTAACTGACGGCAGGTTTGCACTGGCGAGCGCATATGCACCAACCATGTCTGCATCCAGCCCTTGAACCAGCGGGTGCGTTGCGTTTTCCAGTCCTTATAATTTTCCGGTGCATCTTCAGTCGTCGGACGGTTAATCACGTCCACTCTGTAACCGAAGCGTGCCAAACGCATCCCCAGATCAGCATCTTCCGTCACATTATAGCTGTCCCAGCCACCGACTTTCTGCAGCACTTTACGCCGGAGATGATTGGATGTTCCGCCCAAAGGCATTACGGCACCACGACGGCTGAGCCATGGCAAAAGCCCGCGAAATAATCCTGCATATTCAAAAGAAAAATAGCGCGTCAGATAGTTACAGCTGAAATTTCCGATCACCAGCGGCGCCTGAAGACAGGCGAGATCACTGCCACTACGCCGGAACGCCTGCCATGCCTCCAGCAACTGATCGCGATGCGGCCTGTCCTCCGCATCATAGACGACAAGATATTCGCCACGGGCAAATTGCAGTGCATAATTCAGGGCTTTGGGCTTGGTCCGTGGTCCGTGGTCCGATCGAGGGTACTTTCAGAACTTCAAATTGCGCAGGTAATTTATGCCGTGACAGCGCTGCCAGAGTTTCACTGTCATCAGCCTCGCAAATCAGTTTGATATCCAGCTTTGCAACCGGCCAGTTCAAGGCACTGAGCGCCTGTATAAGCTGCCGCACAATCCCTGCCTCCTTATAAAGCGGCACCAGCACAGTATAAACCGGCAGATCATGAAGCCGGTATGGTGCCAGCGGTCTGATATGCAGCGGCCGTGCATTCCACGCCGCCAGAAGGCGAATGGTTACGCAAGCAAAGAAAAACAATGTCATGCCCCAATAGAGAAAGGCCAGACGGGAACCGCCCTCCGTCAGAAACATCCATAACAGCCCGATAAGCAAGCCTGCGAAACAGAAACCCTGCCAGCCGTTCAATACCAGACTGGCGGAAAGATGTGCGGGTGTCATTTTTTGTGCCCGTCCGGCAGCGGCTTTGCCATAACGGTTATGCAATAATGCCACCAATACAGAGGGCGGACAGAGTCTTAAACGCTCACGCATTTCAGGATATTGCCGCAAGTAGAATTTCAGCATCACCAATTCCCGAAGATCCGGTGCCATATAAAGCAGGCTTTGACCTTTAGGCCCCGCAATTAATATATGGCGGATACTGCTGAGACGAGCCGGTCCGTCAAAAGGGCGCAACAAAACCTCTTCCGCATCCGGCGCATCATCATAAGTCAGCCCCGTCTCTTCAGCCCAAAGCCTGTAAAGTGCCGCTTCAGAAATTGCACCTTTGTGCACGAGTTCATCATTAAAAGACGTATTATGCCGTGCAGCGCTGGCAAAGGCCGCAATAATATCCGCTTTACCCAATCCCGCCGCGACAAGCCGGACCGAAAATGCTGCACAGAGTTTTATAAAGCTTTGTGTAAACAACAAATGTATTGTCATTTCGCCCCCGCGAATATTTAACCAAAATCAACTCAATTAAATTAGAAGCAACAAAACAAAACTATTTTGAAATTTACGATAAATTAACAATAATAATCATTTTAAAAAAATATCAACTGTAAAAAATACAATATACAAATCATTCAATTTCAATAATACCAACATTAATTATTGTTCAAAAAATAAATTTATTATTCACACCGGTTCTGCTTTCTATAAAGGGGAGAAAATTTTATACTGAGCAAAATCCGGACAAACCAACAGGAGCTGCAGTCAGCCAATGCGCAATGATGTTCTTTCCGCCCCGCTCAAACGGGCGTTAAAATATTGCGCAGCCGTCGGCTCTGCGATCCTGCTGATACTCGCCTCCGGCATCTCGGCATCCTACGCCGCCCCGCCCTATCTGGTGGGAGATGACCAGAAACCGGCAAAACCGGATATTTCACAAAGAGCGCAGATACGTTTCCTGACCGGCACAGATTTTGCACCTTTCAACAGCCTCTCCCCGCAAGGACGGCTGAGCGGCTATCATATTGATCTGATCCGTGCGCTTTGTCAGGAACTGGCGATCACCAGTCGTTGCCTGATCGAAGCCCGCCCGTGGAATGAATTGCTTCCCGCCTTGCAGAAAAGTGAAACTGATGCGCTGATTGCCGGACTGACACCGGATCGGGAAAAACGCACCACACTCAGCTTCACCCGCGCTTATTTCAGCTTGCCAGCCCGTTTTGTGACAGTGAGAACATCGGAACTGGCCGATAAGAACTTTTCACCTGACGGGAAAACAGTCGGTGTTCTCGCCGGTTCCGCCCATGAAGCCTTGTTGAAAACCTATTTCCCGAAAGCAAAAACCAGTCCTTATAGCAACAGCGAGCCTCTTTATAAGGATCTCAGAGATGGCAAAATCCAGCTGCTTTTCGGTGATGCGATGAGCCTATCGCTCTGGATGAACCCAAACGCGACATCAGGCAAGGATGCCGCCCCGAACGGCTCCTGCTGCCGCTTTATTGGCGGCACCTATCCGGCACCGGAGTTTCTCGGACAGGGAATGACGATTGCTTTGCGCAAGCAAGATGCGGATCTGCGTCTCGCCTTCAATAATGCACTCAATACACTGGAGCGCAAAGGCGTGCTGGACGACCTGTATCTGCGCTATTTTCCGGTCGACTTCTATTAAGGAAAATGAGCGCATCTCAAAAAAGATGCGCTCATCATCAAATTACAATTTGCGGAAACGCACGCGCGCACTGCGCTCAATTGCAGCAACGCTCAGCTCGTCAAGATTCCATAGATCACGCATCAGCTGCAGGAATGCCAGCTCTTCCTGTTCAACATGCAGGTCGGCTGCGGCAACTTCAACAGCCAGCGCATAGGCTGTTTCATAGAGTTTTTCCGGCAGGGCCTGATGGGCAATATCCAGAATACGATCCAGACCATCATCTTTGGTCAGCAATTCATAGCAGCGCTCGGCAATTTCCGGCACTCTTTCATCATCAAAGCCGGTAAAAACCGGCAGGCGATGCACAAGATTTCCGATGGAGGACAATTCCGCATCTGTCATCCGCGTATCCGCAGCTGAAACTGTTACCATAATATAGATCAGCGCATCTTGCGGCGTGATTTTCATTTCCAAGAACTCCTGCATCGGCTTTTTTATGACTTTGAAACTATTCCACAGGGCTTAACAAGTGTTCAACTGCATTTCAGCCTGAGGATAATGCACACAACCCCCATCATTTTTGCATTACACACCTGCGCATGCAAAGAAAGCGCAGCATATCCCCCAGCGCTTGTAAAGAAAGCGCAGCACATCATTGACGAAACCCGCATCTCACCATAGACCTGTCTGTCCGTACCCGTAAAAAGTGCGGATATTTCAAACCAACACCTCCTATCAGGAAAGATATTATGACAACCGACCGCTCAAACCACATCGACCTTGCGCCCGACCTGATTGCGGCAGCAGCACAGGCGAAAGCGTGGCCCTTTGAAGAGGCTCGGAAAATCATAAAACGGTACGAGAAAACCGGCTTTCCCGAAGTCGTGATTTTCGAAACCGGCTATGGCCCGTCCGGTCTGCCGCATATCGGTACTTTCGGCGAAGTTGCACGCACATCCATGGTGCGCCATGCATTCCGCGTTCTGACCGAAGATAAAGTCAAAACCAAGCTCATCTGCTTCTCGGATGATCTGGACGGCATGCGCAAGATTCCGGAAAATGTGCCGGATCGTGCCGCGCTTGAACCAGCGTTGCAACTGCCACTGTCGGCTGTGCCAAATCCGTTTGGCGGCAACTATAAGAGCTTTGCGGATCACAACAACACCATGCTGTGCCGCTTCCTCGACACTTTTGGTTTCGATTATGAATTCGCCAGTGCCACGGAATATTACAAATCCGGCCGCTTTGATGAAGTGCTGCTGCGCGCTGCCGAGCACTACGACGACATCATGGCCGTGATGCTGCCGACACTGGGTGAAGAACGTCGTGCCACTTACAGCCCATTTTTGCCAATTTCGCCAACTACAGGTCGCGTGCTTTACGTACCGATGAAAAAGGTTGACGCCAAAGCAGGCACCATCACCTTTGACGATGAAAATGGCGTGGAAACAACACTGCCTGTCACCGGCGGCAATGTGAAACTGCAGTGGAAGCCGGATTTCGGCATGCGCTGGGCCGCTATCGGCGTTGACTTTGAAATGTTCGGCAAAGATCACCAGACCAATCAGGCGATCTATGACAAGATTTGTGAAATTCTTGGCGGTCGTGCGCCGGAGCATTTCGTCTATGAATTGTTCCTCGATGATCTCGGCCAGAAGATTTCCAAATCCAAAGGCAATGGTATCAGCATTGATGAATGGCTGACCTATGCACCGACCGAAAGCCTCGGCCTCTATATGTTCCAGAAGCCGAGAACAGCGAAGAAACTGTATTTCGACGTGATTCCGAAAGCCGTGGATGAATATTTCACCTATCTGGCAGCCTATGAAAAACAGGATTGGGCAGCCCGCCTGAACAATCCGGTCTGGCATCAGCATTACGGCAACCCGCCGAAGGTTGATCTGCCGGTGCCGTTTGCCATGTTGCTGAACCTTGTCAGTGCATCCAATGCGGAAAATGCCAGCACATTGTGGGGCTTTATATCCCGCTATGCACCGGGTGCATCTCCGGCCACCCATCCGGAGCTTAACGCTCTGGTGGAATATGCCATCCGCTACTTCAATGATTTCGTGAAGCCGAGCAAGAAATTCCGTGCACCGGATGAAGTTGAAAGCCAAGCTCTGCGTGATCTGGATGCAGCATTGGCCGCGCTGGACAACGGTGCAGACGGCACGACAATCCAGAATGCCATTCTGGATGTGGCGCGTGTTATCGAGCGCTATCAGGATCACAATAAGAAGAGCCCTGACGGCGGACCTGGTGTGTCCGTCTCGTTCTTCCAGATGCTCTATGAAGTGCTGATCGGACAGGAACGCGGCCCGCGTTTTGGTTCATTCGTGGCGCTTTACGGCATCGATGAAACACGCGGTCTGATTGCAGAAGCACTCAAGCGCGCCTGAGACTTTAAATAAAAAGAAAAAAGCCGCGCTTCTCAGAAACGCGGCTTTTTTTATGCTCTACTGCTGGGGTGCAGGTGGAAACGGTAAATCCGGCGCAACCGATTGTGCCGGCGTGGTGACTTCAGGTGCAGTCATATCAGGCACTGGATTCTCCGCAGGCAATGATGGTGCAGGCGTAATACCAGCCGGATTATCTCCTGAGTTTTGCGGCATATCCGTTACCGGCTTGCGGCCAAAAACACCAAGCAGCATTTTCTCAGCCTGTGTCTGGCTGCCTGCATATTGGCCACCGAAAGTAGCGCGCGCCCAGCCATTTTCCACCAGCCAGAGTGCAACATCCGTACCCGCCAATGTACAGCTTGTGCGGATCAGCTCCTGATTTTGCTCAACACCATCCATATTACAACTGACAGCACGACCACGCAGCCATGAGCGAAATGCTGTGCGTGCCTGCATACCACATTGCCAGACGTCACCATTCACATCGGAACAGGATGCATCCGGCTCGACAATATCAATGCCGTTCAGCTCGATCGTGCGATTGCCCACAGCCAGTCTGCCTGCAGCCAATGCCACAGGACGATAGAACAAACCGTCTGCGGCCGCCTGTTCTTCAGTCAGTTTCTCAGATTGTGTTGCCTCAGGTGTTTTTTCCTGCACCGGTGTAGCCAGCCCCAGATCGCTCAAAGGCGGGCGCGGCTCTACGCGTTCCAGAGGCTTAGTCTGCATTTCACCGGAAACATCAGGCAAAGGATTATCCGGCTGTGTATTGTTTTCTTCGCCTTCTGAAGATCCGGCAAGAGTACCGGACGGCAAACGCTCCGGCGGCATATCTTCCGGCAGATCGAAATTTTCTATGACGATACCGGTTTCACCGCTGCCTGTTTCACGATCAAGCGCGCCGTAAAACGGGGCAACATAGGCAGCAAATAAAGTAGCACCAACACTGAAAGCAAGGATCGGCGGCAGGATTGTCCGAAGGGTCGCCGGTTTACGCATACTCACTCCTGTTCATTGTCATGCTTCTTCTGCTGCGAATTAATAGATTTTTCGCCTGCCAGCAATTGTGCAAATGTCATCACATCCATTGCAGTGACTTCCAAAATCTTAGCCAGAGATTCCGTTGACGGCCAGCGCGGCCTGCCATCTGCCGCAAAGCGTTTGGACTTATTAAACGTCGTCGGGTCAAGCCCGGCACGCCGTGCCAGACCGGATGGTGTCAATTGCGCCCGCTTTGCCACACTATCAATGGCTGACCAGAGTTCTGCATGAGTAAACATAAGCCATCCGAAGGAATAAAATCCTCGCAAGTATAACCCAGCTCATACATCAGAACATCAACAAAAACGAAAATGGCGCAGAGATATCCGCGCCATTTTTATCATGAGTGATCAAAACTACGTGTTAGAGCATTTCCGGACGCAAAACCGGTTCCCACTTTTGCTGGAAATGCTTTAAGCAGCTTTATCTGCGGCCTTATAGGGATTGAAACGCTGATAGAAAGTCTCACCGCTCTCGGCCATATCGGTCAGGAGTTTTGGTGCCTTGAACTGCGCTCCGTAATCCTTCTGCAACTTCTTCGCCAGTTTGACGAAAGCTTTTGCGCCCATACCGTCGATGTAAGACAGAGTACCGCCGGTATAAGGTGCGAAACCGAAGGCGAGAATGGAGCCGACATCGGCTTCACGCGGATCGGTCACAATACCTTCTTCCATCACACGGGCAGCTTCCAGAGCGATAGTGACAAGAAAACGCTCTTTCAGCACTTCCACATCCACCTTGTCCGCATCCTGCTGCGGATAGAGTGTGCTCAGTTCCGGCCACAAATGTTTCTTGGCAGGCCGTGCCGGATAATCATAGAAGCCCTTGCCGTTCTTGCGGCCAAGGCGGTCATATTTATCCACCAGCGTATTGACCAGTTCGACATGGCGCGGATCAACGGCCTTGTCACCCAGATCAGCCAGCGTTGCCTTGAGAATTTTCTGCGACAGATCGATCGCTGTCTCATCATTGAGTGCCAGTGGCCCGACCGGCATACCGGCCATTTTGGCGGCATTCTCGATCATCGCAGGCGGCACGCCTTCCACCAGCATATTATAGGCTTCAGACATATAACGCAGCACGCAACGATTGACGTAGAAACCGCGTGTATCATTAACGACAATCGGCGTTTTCTTGATGGCACGCACATAATCCAGTGCCGTTGCCAGCGCCTTTTCGCCCGTCTTTTTGCCCATAATCACTTCAACCAGCATCATCTTATCAACAGGGGAGAAGAAGTGCAGGCCGATGAAATTTTTCGGACGCTGCGAGACTTTGGCAAGACCGGTAATCGGCAGGGTCGAGGTATTGGATGCAAAAATTGCATTCTGCCCCAGTACCGCTTCCGCCTGTTCGGTTGCCGCCTGCTTGACGCCGCGATCTTCGAACACAGCTTCAATCACCAGATCGGCACCATCAAGCGCCGCATAATCGGCAGATGGTGTAATCAATGCCAGCAGCTTGTCTTTATCTTCTGCTGTCATCCGGCCTTTCTGCATTTCCTTAGCAATCAGATCGGCAGAATGCGCTTTGCCTTTTTCCGCTGCTTCCAGATTACGGTCGATCAGCACCACCGGAATACCGGCTTTGGCAGTGACATAAGCAATACCTGCGCCCATGAAACCAGCGCCGATAACACCGATTTTCTTGAATTTGGTCGGCTTGATACCTTCCGGACGGCGTGCACCCTTGTTCAGTTCCTGCAGGGATACGAACAGTGAGCGGATCATCGACTGCGCTTCAGTGGTCTGCAGAATATGCGTGAAATAGCGCTGTTCAATCTTCAGGCCGGTATCAAACGGGACCAGCAGACCTTCATAAACGCATTTGAGAATGGTCAGTGCCGCCGGATAATTACCGGAAGTTTCGCGGCGCAGAATAGCCGTTGCCGCAGGCCAGAGATTGGCACCGGCTGCGGAGTAAATCGCACCACCCGGCAGTTTAAAGCCCTTCTCATCCCAAGGCTGAACAGGCTTCAACCCGTTGCGGATCATCTTTTTAGCGGCTTCCACCAGCTTCTTCGCCGGAGCCACTTCATGCACAAGTCCCATACCTTTGGCGCGGGCAGCAGTCAGGCTCGAGCCGGTAGTCATCATCTGCAGAGCGTCTTGCTGATTGACCAGACGCGGCACACGCTGCGTACCACCGGCACCCGGGAACAGGCCGACTTTAACTTCCGGCAGTGCAAGTTTCACGCCTTCCGCATCGGAAACCACACGGCCATGACAAGCCAGCGACAGTTCCAGCGCACCGCCCATACATGTGCCGTTGATCGCAGATACCCAAGGTTTGCCGCAGGTTTCCAGCTTACGATACAGGCCGGTCATACGTCCGACATTGTCAAACAGATTCTGGACAGCTTTGTCAGCATCCTGCTTCTGCTCTTTTTTGAAACGCGCCAGCATTTCCTGCATCATGGTGAGATCGGCACCGCCGGAGAATGTATCCTTGCCGGACGTAATCACCGCGCCTTTAATCGCCGCATCTGCCACAACCTGATCGATAATCTGGTCAAGCTCTGTCATCACCTCAACTGTCAGCACATTCATGCTTTTGTCAGGCATATTCCATGTGACAACAGCAATACCGTCAGCGCCGGTTTCAATTTTGAAATTCTTGTAATTTGTCATTGGACTACCCTCCCTCACACACGCTCAATGATGGTTGCCGTGCCCATACCTGCACCGATACACAGGGTAACCAGTGCTGTATTAAGATCACGCCGTTCCAGCTCATCGAGCACAGTGCCGAGAATGATTGCACCGGTTGCACCCAGAGGGTGCCCCATGGCAATCGCGCCGCCATTCACATTGATTTTGTTGTGAGGAATCTTGAAAGCCTGCATATAGCGCAGCACCACAGCCGCAAAAGCCTCATTCAGCTCGAACAGATCAATATCCGAGAGCTTCATTTTGGCGCGATCCAGCAGTTTCTCTGTCACATCCACAGGACCTGTCAGCATCAATGCCGGATCGGAACCGATATTGGTGAAAGCGCGGATACGGGCGCGCGGTTTGATATCCAGCATCTTGCCCGCACGTTTGGAACCGACCAGCACACCCGCCGCACCATCAACAATACCTGATGAGTTACCGGCATGGTGAACGTGATTGATGGTTTCGACTTCCGGATGCGCCTGAATACCGACAGCATTAAAGCCGCCCATTTCCCCCGGCATCACAAAAGACGGATTGAGGCCGGACAAAGCCGCCAGATCAGTGGTCGGGCGCATATGTTCGTCATGATCAAGAATAGTCAGACCGTTGACATCTTTCACCGGAATGACGGAGTTTTTGAAATAACCCTTATTCCAGCTCTCGCCTGCACGGCGCTGGCTTTCCACTGCGTAAGAATCCACATCCTCACGGGAGAAGCCGTATTTCGTGGCAATCAGATCAGCCGATACACCCTGTGGCATAAACCAGCCCGGAAAACCGACCGACGGGTCCATATACCATGCACCGCCGGACATACCCATGCCGACGCGTGACATGCTTTCCACGCCGCCGGCAATCACCAGTTCGTCTGTGCCACCTGCAATTTTAGCGGCAGCGAGGTTAACCGCATCAAGACCGGAGGCGCAGAAACGCGAAATCTGCATACCCGGTGCTTTAAAATCATATCCTGCTTCAAAAGCGCTTGATCGCGGAATAACCGCACCGGCTTCCCCCACCGGATCGACACAGCCGAAAATAATATCGTCTACTTTTGCAGTATCAATGCCGTTGCGATCACGCAGAGCTTCCAGCACTTTGGCACCAAGACGCACCGCAGGCACTTCGTGAAGACTCCCGTCTTTCTTGCCGCGGCCGCGTGGAGTGCGCACATGATCATAAATAAAAGCATCAGCCATAGTTCAATTAACTCCCAACTTTTTTAGTAACTGATCCAAAAGTCACCATGCCTTGGCTCACAAATGGCGATTTCTGCGCTTCCGGTGCTCATGTACCTAAAAGTACGACTTAAGCTCCGGTTCTCGAAACCACCATTTTCGCTTCGGCCTGCCGCTTTTTGATACAGCTACTCAAACCTTTTAACGGTGGCTTAAAAAGCATCTTCCGGCAGTGTCATCATCGTATCGGCACCAGTCTGAATGCGTGCTAAGCGCAATTGTGTTTCCGGCATGATACGCTCCATATAGAAACGGGCTGTGACAAGTTTAGCCTCATAATAGGCTTTGTCACCAGCACCGGCATTCAGCTTTGCCTGTGCGGCTTTCACCATTTTCGCCCACATATAACCGAAAGCGACCAGACCAAAGAGATGCATATAATCTGTTGAGGCGGCACCGGCATTATCCGGATTGGCCATTGCATTCTGCATCAGCCACATGGATGCGCCCTGCAGATCATTCAGGCCCTTTTTCAGATGTTTTGTGTAGAAGGACAGGGCTTCATCTGCGCGGTTTTCTTCACAAAAATCGCCAATTTCTTTGAAATAGGCCATCAATGCACGGCCGCCATTGGCAGGCAGTTTGCGTCCCACCAGATCCAATGCCTGAATACCATTGGCACCCTCATAGATCATGGTGATGCGGGCATCGCGCACATATTGGCTCATGCCGTTTTCTTCAATATAGCCGTGACCGCCAAAGACCTGCTGCGCCATAACCGCATGGTCAAAACCTTTATCGGTCAGCACACCTTTCAGCACCGGTGTCAGCAGCCCGACATGATCGTCGGCCAGCTGGCGCGCAGCTTCATCAGCAGAGTGATGGGCGATATCGGATTGCAGCGAGGTTGAAAGCAACAAGGCACGACCAGCTTCGTTAAAAGCGCGGATGGTCATCAATGTGCGGCGGATATCCGGATGTACGATGATCGGATCAGCTTTTTTGTCCGGATATTTCGCACCGGTCAGCGCCCGCCCCTGCAAACGATCACGCGCATAGTCTGCTGCATTCTGATAGGCGGTTTCGGCAATCGACAGCCCCTGCAGCGCCACACCGAGACGCGCTTCATTCATCATGGTGAACATGGCACGCAGGCCTTTGTTTTCACCACCGATCAGGAAGCCTGTCGCGTCATCATAATTCATCACGCAGGTTGAGTTGCCGTGAATACCCATCTTTTCTTCAATAGAGCCGCAAGCCACACCATTGCGCGTGCCCGCTTCGCCATTGGCATCAAGATTGAATTTCGGCACGATGAAAAGCGAAATGCCTTTGTTACCCTCTGGTGCGCCTTCAATTCGTGCCAGCACCAGATGGATAATATTGTCAGTCATGCCGTGTTCACCGGCAGAAATGAAAATCTTCGAGCCGGTAATCTTGTAGGAACCATCCGCCTGCGGCACAGCTTTGGTGCGCAGCAAGCCTAAATCCGTACCGCAATGCGGTTCGGTGAGGTTCATAGTGCCTGACCAGCGGCCTTCAATCATCTTTGGCAGATAGGCTTGTTTCTGGTCATCCGTACCGTGGGTGATGATGGCAGCAATCGCGCCCTGTGTCAGCCCCGGATACATCATCAGCGCCATATTGGCCGATGACATATACTCACCAACAGCCGCATGGAGCAGATATGGTAGCCCCTGACCGCCGAATTCCTCCGGCGCGGCAAGACCAACCCAGCCACCGGCACAATATTGATCATAGGCCTCTTTGAAACCCTGCGGTACTTTAACAGAAGCATCGGGCAGACGCTCGCAGCCCTCACGATCCCCGCTATAATTGACAGGGAACAATGTCTGCTCGGCGAGCTTCGCGCCTTCCTGCAAAATAGCTTCGATCGTGTCTGCGCTCATTTCCGCATATGACGACAGATCATTACGGGACTGGACGCCCAAAACATCATTCAGAATAAACTGTGTATCCCGAACCGGCGCGCGATAGACTGGCATGCACTTCCTCCAAGTTTGACGTCGGCAGATGATTGCTCTGCCGGAATGCAGGCGGAGGTGCTCATGAAGACGCCACCTCTCCCGCGCGTTGTCATTCAAACATTCAGAACACAGAATAATCCGCGTCCTGTGGTGCCGTTCTCTTTCTGCCCTGATACGACCGGACTCCTCTCCGGCAGCATCTGCTCGCTTTCCCATGGCGTCTTTAGCAGCCTATCACGGGATCAGTCTGACAGTATGCACTCTTGCGTGAAAACCGTCATTTTTATGAGACAGCAAAAAACTTTACGGCACCTTCGGATATCAGCCTAATAAATTTTGACGTTTGCGTAAACGTCAAAAATCCATTTTTGAAAATTTAAATTCAGGATTTTGCCACCGGCTGCACCAAACAGAGACCTCTGAAGAGGAAATACTATTTAAACACCCAAAAACTGCTGTTCGATTCTTCAAAACCGGGCTTTTTGAATGAAAATCGCAATTTTGCAGAAAATAAATTTAGAATTCACACAGAAAAACAGATACATTTTTGCAACATAAGTAAGTGTAAAAACCAAGAAACAATATATCAAGAAAATCTAAAATATACTAAATCAACACAAAATTACTTCATTCTAAAATAATTTAACATTTTGATTTTCAATCAGTTAATGCATTTTAAGTGTATTCACGCGTTCAGTATTATGGAAAAACAAGATATTTCAGCAACTTGGCAAATATTGGTTAGCAATTCTTAAACTATAATTTTAGGGTGTTCATTAATTTTTTTACCAGTATGGTCAGGCTTTCGCCGCAGACGCTATCGTTTCTGCTCCAGAACCAGCGCCGGTTGAATATTCCGCATTCAGCTGGACCGGTGGTTACCTTGGTGCGCATGCCGGTTACGGCTGGGCATCTATGCACGACATCAACAACCCGCAGGCTGACAAAGTAAAGCCAAAAGGTGGTTTCGGTGGTCTGCAGGCTGGTTACAATTGGCAGTTCGACAATAATGTCGTTCTCGGTGCGGAAGCTGATATTTCTTTCGGCAAAATCAAGAAGTCCTGGGATGGTCGCGACACCAACCAGTACAACTCTTACTACGGTGAAGATAAAATCGGTACACATGGTACAGTTCGCGCTCGTCTCGGTTATGCCGCTGACCGCTTCCTGCCATATGTAACCGGTGGTATTGCTTTCGCAGAAACCAAACACTCCCTTGGTTGTGATGTTGCCCGCGTAGCAGCAACAAACGGTTGTGGTGGCAAAGTAAACGGCGGCAAATTCGAAGATAACGCTTCGAAGACCCGCGTAGGTTATGTTGTAGGTGCCGGCGTTGAATATGCTGTAACCGACAACTGGACACTGAAAGCTGAATACCTGTATTCCAACTATGGTAAGAAGAGCGTAACACTTTCAGACCCATACAAAAACCAGTTCAACGAACGTCGCTTTAAAACAGACCTGAGCGAAGTACGTATCGGCGTAAACTACAAGTTCTAATCTGCTGATCGTTAACGATCACAAGCGGAACTTAAAGCCCTGCCTCTATGAGGCGGGGCTTTTCTGTTTAATGAAAATTGCATCACATAAATCAGCACATTCTTAAAAACATAATCGTTTCAAAGCCTGTCTGGCGCCCTTGCGGATTTCCTGAACACCAGCGTTCCTATAGATTAATCAGGACGCACTCATTCTCAGACAAAGATAAAGTTAAGAATTATCACCAAAATTAACCGCTTATTTACCACGTTTCGACAAAACTGTGTCTGAGGCAAAGTCTGTGTTTCGTGTGGTGCCTTGCAACCACCTCAACAAAGACCTTGCTTTGATCCGCCAGCAAGTCCTGCAGGCGAAAACAAACGGACAATCTGACCAGCTCCTTTAAGGCGCACAGTTTGAAAAGTGTAAACGGCGATGACAAATCAGCGGTCTCCTCTCGATAATCTGAATATGCGCCGTGAGCGCCGTCCGCTTGCATCGCTTGAGGAATTGAACCGCACTTTGTCCGCCCTTGAAAATCATCTTGTCGAGCGGCGGGAGGCGGAAGACTTTTCCCGTCACACGCAGGCTGCCGATGAAACGGCATCACCTGATGCTCTTGAATTTCTGCGTAATGATCCGGCAGTTGCACCACGGGCAGCATCTGCACCGGCTTCTGCGGACAATCCGCACAAGGAAGCTCTGGCTGCCATTGCCGACGAATTACAGCGTTTGCGCGCCCGTACAGAACTGAGACAGGCAGCAGCAATCAGCGAAAAACTGCATCTGTCTGATACAGGTGTGCAGCACAATCCGGCACGCCTTTCCGCTGCCGACCGCTTTATCGCAGGCACCAGCAATCTGTCCGCCAATAACAGCCCGAATACCGATGCAATTATGCGTCGTGATTTTGAAGAACTGAAGCGGACTGTTGAGACTCTGGCACGGGAAGAATCCCTGCGCCGTATGAGCCATCGCTGGGATGCGCTGGATGAGCGCTTTGACAATTTTGAACAGCAGCAGACTGAAAAATTCCATGCAAGCCAGTCGGCACATATTGATCCGGCTCTGGATGCGATCACGTCACGCCTTGATGATTTGCGCCATACCATTGAACAGCTGCCGGACAATCAGAGCCACTCCCTGCGTCAGCTGGACGAACGTCTGGATGAAATCAGCCGCGCAATTCTTGCGACCAGCTATCATCGCCAGCAGCCGGAGCAGGAAAACGCAGTTTTTGAAGAACTCGACCGCCGTTTTGCCGATCTGACCAGCCATCTGGACGAGCAATATCGTAACAGCGCTCATAAAGCCGCTCTGAATGATGACCGGTTTATTCAGGCACTGGAAAACCGCCTCGATCTCATTACCCGTCAAGTCTCGGAACAAACCGCTGTATTGCAGGCTGTGCCTGCAGCACCGGCAGCCGATCAGCAGCTGATGCGCAATCTCGAAAAGCAGCTTGGTTTTATCACAGAACAGCTCAGCAAGCCGGAAAGCCTGCTGCCTGAACTCGCAGAGATCAAGCCGCGTCTCGATGTGATTGAACGCGCCATCGACATTAACCGCGACACAGTTCTGAGCGCTGCCCGTGAAGCCGCAGAAGAAGCTATTCGTCAGGTTGTGGACAAAGGCCCTTCCCGCGATACAGATTTTGCCCGCCAGCTTGCCGATGATCTTAAGGCGCTGGAACAGCTGACCCGTGATACGGATGAGCGTAACAGCCGCACCTTTAACAAGGTTCATGATACATTATTGAAAATTGCCGAGCGTCTTGGACAGATTGAAAAAGACAATCTGCAGAAACCGCCTTTTGCCCAGCCTTCGCGCTCTGCAGGCCAGTCGCGCGAACAGAATAATGCAACACGTTTTACCAGCCAGCTTTCTATTCCTGAATGGGGCAATGATCCGGAACAAACAGCAGGCAATTCTTCACGCAATGCAGCATTTTCCGCCGTGCCTTCACCGGCTGCGGCGGCTATTGAAGCTGCGCGTGCCGCTGTTAAATCCGCGGCCAATCCTGCACCGGAGAAAATGGCTGCAGATACAGAAGCTGAAACAACCGGTACAGCACGCAAATCACTACTGAGCGGTCTGGCTCAGGCTGTGCGCCGCTCCAAGCCAAACAGCCCGACTTCGGCAACAACCGATGCTTTTGAGATTGAAGACGCGGATTTACTGACACTGGATACGCCGCCTGCGGCAAACCGTATTCCGGTCAAATCCGAAGAAGAAAGCACCGACCAGACCCTTGCGGCAATGCCGGATCTTAACGCCATTATCCGCCGCGTGCGTGATGAACAGCGTGGCCGCGGGCCGGATCATAATCCCTCCTCCGGCAAATCCGACCTTATCAGTGCGGCACGCCGTGCAGCACAGGCTGCAGCGGATGAAACCGGACGCCTGCGCGATCAGCACCTGAGCGACGGTACTCTGGGCGGCGATATCACATCCGATGAAGACCGCACGACTGCTCCAGACAAGCCAAAGCGCTCCCTGCGCAAGCCGCTTCTGCTGGCTATCAGCGCCATCATCATTGCTGTAACCGGCTTGCAGCTTGGCAACAGCTATCTGACTGAAAAGCAGGACAGCGTTGTTCCGCAGTCACCGGATTTGGCCAGTGTGCAGCCTGCACCGGTTAATACCGCTCCGGCTGTGATTGAAGACAAGAAACCTGCTTTGCCGACAATCACCACGCTTGATAATCCAGCGCAACCGGAAGAACAGACTGCATCCACGCTTCAGATTACCAGCCTGAACCATGGTCCGGTTTATGACGGCACAGAAGTGCAGCCGCTTGGTTCACGCGAATTTCCGACAGAGCCGCTCTCCGCCAGACCAATGACCGGCAGCACACAGGCTGTTATCAAGCCTGTTGTTATTAATCCGCCGGTAGCAGCCGCACCGGACATGCAGCCAATGCCGGAACTGCCTGCAAGCAGCACGCCGGTTCACACGGCTCAGGCTGAGACAACAACACCGGATCAGACGACAACACAAAGCCTGCCGCAAAAGAGCGAAGCTGCTGCAACGGCGAAGCTGACAGCAGTCCCTGTAGTGCCGAAAGAGGCCGGCCCGATTGCCCTGCGCAATGCTGCTGAAAGCGGCGATGCCCGTGCTCTTTATGAAATCGGCATGCGCTATACAGACGGCCGCGGTGTTGCCAGCGATTTTGCGGAAGCTGCCAAATGGTATGCTCTGTCTGCTGAGCGCGGTTTTGCACCTGCCCAGTACCGCCTTGCCAATTTCAACGAAAAAGGCCTTGGCATGCCGCGCGATGCGATCAAGGCAACACAACTCTATGAACAGTCCGCTGCACAGGGTAATGCCAGTGCTATGCATAATCTTGCCGTGCTCTATGCCATGGGGCCGGACGGCAAGGCAGACCATGACAATGCTGCCAAATGGTTCTTCCGCGCTGCAGAACTCGGCGTAAAAGACAGCCAGTATAATCTGGGCATTCTGACCGCCAAAGGTTTGGGTCGCACACAAAATCTGGAAGAAAGCTATAAATGGTTCGCATTGGCTGCCAATGCCGGTGATACGGATGCGGCTGACAAGCGCGATCAGATTGCAAAATCCCTCAAGCCTGAACAACTGGAGCGGGCAATCAACCTGACAAAGCTCTGGAAGCCGAAGGACATGATTGAGGATGCCAATTCGGTCAGCATTCCGGATGCCTGGGCTGATGACAAAGCTGTCACCACAGCTTCCGTCGATATGAAAAAAGCCGTGCGTAATATTCAGCTGATCCTGCAAAAAAATGGTTATGATGCAGGCACGGCAGACGGCGTTATGGGCAACAAGACCAGAGAAGCGATTTCTGCTTTTCAGAAAGCCAATGGCATGAAGCCAACCGGCGAAGTGGATCAGAAACTGGTTGAAGCACTGCTCGCCAAGAACAGCTGATTTGCACCGGCAACAATCAGCAATAACAAGAAATCATACCCCTTTGCCGTGCTGGCAGAGGGGTATTTTTATGGCCGTTGCGTATAAAATTGCGGCCTAACTGCAACACCTGCCACACACAATCTCCGGTGACTATTCAGGCTGACGGTTTCGCATCATCTTATGCACAGTGATGGTTTGACTTGGCGCTGCCAAAGGCGCAGAAAATTAACAGTTTTTTGCGACGATGAGTGTGTTGCATACAAAAAGCACGCAAAAAACGACATCAGCATATGTATTTTCAGGTTTAACGCCGCAAATGGCGGTTAAACTCAGAATTCTGTCAGGTCACGAAGAATAACCGCCCGCCGCCATCGAAAAGCTGCAAAGTCTGACGATAGGCCGGGTATTATTTTCGGGAGAACTCTGCGGGGAGCTTAGCTGTACACCGGATAAAGGGATACAGATTTCAATCTCCGGCAGTGTCATAGTAATGGTAGTGGGTCGTGGGTATTTATCTGCCAATAGCAGAAATTTCAGTCAACATGCTGGTTCTTCTCGGCATGGGGGCGGCTGTCGGCTTTTTGTCAGGTCTGTTCGGCGTTGGCGGCGGATTTCTGATTACTCCTCTGCTGATCTTCTATAACATTCCGCCCGCTATTGCTGTTGCCACCGGCGCTAATCAGGTTATCGCCTCCTCCGTTTCCGGCGCGCTTACGCATTTCAAGCGCCGGACACTGGATTTCAAGCTTGGCATATTGCTGGTGATCGGCGGTCTTGTCGGCTCTCTGGTGGGTATTTACATATTTTCGCTGTTGCGTGATCTCGGTCAGCTCGATCTGATTATCTCCCTGCTTTATGTGGTCTTTCTCGGCTCTGTCGGTGGTCTGATGGCCGTTGAAAGCTGGCGCACCCTGCGCCGCAACAAAGACGGCAAAGCACCGGATGTCCGCCGCTCGGGGCAACATAACTGGATTCACCGTATGCCGTTCAAGGCGCGGTTCCGAGCCTCGATGATCTATGTCAGTATTATTCCGGTACTGGCCATCGGCTTTTGTATCGGCCTGCTCTCATCCGTTATGGGTGTCGGCGGCGGTTTTATCATGGTTCCGGCGCTGATTTATCTGCTGCGCGTTCCGACCAATGTGGTTGTTGGTACATCGCTGTTTCAGATCACTTTTGTGACCGCATTTACAACGGTGATGCAGGCAACCAATAACCATACGGTTGATATTGTACTGGCCTTTTTGCTGATGGTCGGCGGCGTGATCGGAGCGCAATATGGCGCAAGAGCAGGACGCAAATTGCGCGGCGAGCAATTGCGTATGCTGCTGGCATTGCTGGTTCTTGCCGTTGCGCTGCGACTGGCTTTCGGCCTGTTCATTCAGCCGGATAATCTTTTCTCCATCGGCTTTGCGGATGAGTAAGATGAAACAGATCATCCGCAAAAGCTTACTCGCAACTGTTTTGCTTTCCGCACTGGTACCGCTCCAGAGCGGCAATGCCGCGACACGGATAAAAGAGCGCGGACAGGAAATGGCTGCGGTCACCAATCTGCAAGACCCGCAGCAATTGCCGGAAACAATCGAAATCGGCCTTTCGACAGAAACGATTGCCATTGCATCCAATTTCAGCGGCACCAATCTGACAATTTTCGGCGCGCTGGATAATGCCGATCCGCTGATCCGCAGACAGGGCCGCTACGATATTATCGTGGTATTGGAAGGCCCGCAGCGTAATCTCGTCGTGCGTGAAAAGTCACGTTATCTCGGCGTCTGGGTTAATGCGGATTCAGAAACATTCACATCTGTGCCGCTTTCCTATTCTCTGGCATCCACGCGACCGCTGCAGGATATTACCGACGAGAAAACCTATCGCCAGCTTTCGCTCGGCGTCAATTATTTCGCGCTGAACCCTGAATATGGCACGCTGACAGATCCGAATGCTATGCGCTTCGGGCAGGAGCTGCGCGACCTGAAATCCCGTCAGGGACTTTATAGCCAGAAAGTCGGCTCGGTCGAATTTGTTTCGCAGACTTTGTTCCGCGCAACACTGGCGCTTTCAACCAATGTGCCGGTCGGGCGGCACAAAGCCCGCGCTTTGCTGTTCCGCCATGGCGTATTCATTGGGGAAGCCAATACCCATCTCAATATTGTCAAAGCCGGTCTCGAACAGCAGATTTTTGAGGCGGCGCATCAATATAGCCTTGCCTATGGTTTGTTTGCCGTTTTTCTCGCCGGTCTCACAGGCTGGCTCGGACAATTGCTGTTCCGTAAAGACTAGAGCATTTCACAGTCCAGTTGAATCAACTTGACGGCAGTGATAATGCGACCAAATAAAGAATTTAGAGCGAGCGCTATGATCCAATCTGGACGTAAACCGCTCTAATTAGTCAGGTCGTAAAAAACGCGGATGTACAGTGAATATCCGCGTTTCACTGCGCAAATGCACGTCAAAACCACTCACATCAAACAGCCCGCGGAATGCCTTATCCAGCACGTTAAGGCTACCCGTATAGGCACCAAATGCCGGCATGATCAGGCGGCGCCCATTATTGACAAAACAAGAACGCCGTACACTGCGCCCCTGCCGTATAATCTTTGCTGCGGGGTGCAAATGACCAGCCACCTCACCGGGATTATCTCCCACAAGCGGCTCGTGCCTGAAGATCAGACCGCCAAGCCTGAATTGCGCCATGCTCTCCCCTTCAAGCCCCGCCGGATGTACCGGATCATGATTACCCTCAATCCATAGCCATTGGCGGCTTTTCATCATCTGGCGAAGCAAACCGGATGCCTCATCTGCCAGCCGCGATGCACCATGACAATCGTGAAAACTGTCTCCAAGGCTGATGACACAAGATGGCTGATAATCATCAATGATGGTCTTGAGCAGCGCTAATGTGGCCAGCGTATCATAAGGCGGCAGCATCATGCCGCGCTTAGCAAAGAATGACCCTTTTTCCAGATGCAGATCAGACACCACCAGCGTCCGGTATGACGGCAGGTATAATACCCCGCGCGGATCGAGATGGCACAGCGTATCATTGATGAGAATATCCGCGCCGCCCTGATGCGCCTGCTTAATCACACTTGTCAATTTTCCAGTGCCTCACGGGTCATATCTTCCAGCAAATCATCATCTGTTCCTGCAACCCGTTCTTTGCCGATTTCCAGCATCACAGGCAATGCCAAAGGCGAAATATGCGGCAGGTTACGATGAACAATGTGATCGCGCACACGCTGCAACATTGTTCCGAGACGGGCAATGTCCAGCAGCCCCGTTGCGGCCTCTGCCCGTGTGGCTTGCAGTAAAATATGATCCGGTTCGTGGCTGCGCAACACATCATAGATCAGATCGGTGGAAATCGTCAGCTGTCTGCCGGTCTTTTCCTTACCCGGATGACGCCGTTCAATCATGCCGGAAATCAGCGCACAATTGCGAAAAGTACGTTTCAGCAGATAGCTTTCATCCAGCCATGCCTCCAGATCATCGCCGAGCATATCCTGATCGAACAATGTATCCAGCGATAATTCACCGTCTTCCATCATCGCATTCAGATCACGTGCCGCCCACAGCCCCAGCGAATAATCCGTTGCCACAAATCCCAGCGGCCGTGCACCTGCCCGATCCAGCCGCCGCGTCAGCAACATCCCCAATGTCTGATGCGCCAGCCTGCCTTCAAACGGATAGCACACCATATAAAACCGGTTCTGGCGTGGAAAAGTCTCGACCAGCAATTCATTATGTGCCGGCAGCACGGAGCGGTCACGCTGCAATTGCAGCCAGTCACGCACCTGCTCCGGCAATTGCTGCCAGCTTTTGTCATCCGCCAGCATCGCACGGACTTCCGAGGCCAGATAAGTTGAGAGCGGAAATTTCCCGCCCGCATAAACCGGCACTTTCGCATCCTCGCCGGAGGCCTGCGACACCAGACATTCATTGTCGCGGATACCTTCAAAACGCACGGTCTGGCCTGCAAAAAAGAACGTATCGCCCTGTGTCAGCGTTTCGAGAAAATACTCTTCGATACGCCCTAATATCCGCCCTCCGCGCATGGGGCTGGCGGCGCTTCCTGCAAGTTTGCGCCCCTTACGGATCATGCGGATATTCAGTTCCGGCGCTTCAACAATCGTACCGATATTGAGGCGATATTGCTGGGCAACTTTACCATTGCTGACACGCCAGCGCCCGTCCGGCATCGGGCGGATTTTTGCAAACCGCTCATAGACACGCAGTGCATAGCCACCGGTTGCCACAAAATCCAGCACATGATCAAACTGATGGCGGGATAAATGCTGATAGGGCGCTGCCGAACATATTTCTGCGTAGAGCACATCCGCATGAAACGGTTCGGCACAGGCCATGCCGAGTATATGCTGCGCCAGCACATCCAGAGCCCCGTCGGCCAGAGGCGGTGTATCCTGCACCCCTTCTACATTGGCAACCAGCGCCGCATTGCATTCCAGCACTTCAAAACGGTTTGCAGGCACCAGAACTGCGCGGCTTGGCTCATCCATACGGTGATTGGAGCGCCCGATACGCTGTGCCAGTCTGCTGGCACCTTTCGGCGCACCAATATGGATAACCAGATCGACATCACCCCAGTCAATCCCAAGATCAAGGGTCGAGGTTGCCACAACTGCGCGCAGAGCATTGCGGGACATTGCCTCCTCCACACGACGACGCTGTGTGGCATCCAGCGAACCGTGATGCAGGCCAATCGGTAAGGTCAGCTCATTGATACGCCAGAGCTCCTGAAAAATCCGCTCTGCCTGCGATCTGGTATTCACGAAAATCAATGTCGTGCGGAATTGCCGGATCAGTTCATAGACATCGCCGAGTGCATAGCCGGCACTGTGACCGGCCCATGGTATCCGCTCACCGGATTGTAATATGCTGATCTCCGGCTTTGCTCCGCCCTGCACAGTAACCAGTCCGGCCAGTGCAGGAGTATCGCCCTGCGTAACCAGCCAGCGACGCAGATCATCCGGCTCTGCCACTGTTGCCGACAGGCCGATTGTCTGCATCTGCGGTGCAAGATTACGCAGCCGTGCCAGCCCCAGTGCCAGCAACTGCCCCCGTTTTGAAGTGACCAGCGCATGCAACTCATCAAAAATTACAAAACGCAAATCCGCAAAGAAATCTGCCGCATCTTTACCCGCCAGTAACAGAGCCAGTTGCTCAGGTGTGGTGAGCAATATATCCGGCGGCGCCAGTTTCTGCCGCTGCCTTTTATGGGCAGGCGTATCCCCTGTGCGGGTTTCAATAGTTACCGGCAGCACCATTTCCGCAACCGGCTTCGCCAGATTGCGCTCAACATCAACAGCCAGCGCTTTGAGCGGCGAAATATAAAGCGTGTGAATACCGGAACGGCGCGGCTGATTACGCGCACCGCTCTGTGCACGCAATGTCAGATCAGTCAGTGCAGGCAAAAAACCGGCCAGCGTTTTACCGGCTCCTGTAGGGGCAATCAGCAATGTGGACTGCCCCGCCAGACTGCGCTCCAGCAATTCACGCTGGTGCTGGCGCAACTGCCAGCCTTTATCCGCAAACCACTGTACAAAGACAGCGGGCAGAACATCATGACCGGAAGATTTATCGGCAGCGGATATTGGTTTCACAGGGTGAATGTAGGGTGCATCCCGACAGGTGTGAAGTCCCGTTTGTGCTTAAAGCGTCACGGATTGATCTCTGTTCAGACAACAGAAAGCCGAAACCGTACCGGCTCAGCATTTTTGGGCAAGAAAGACATAGCCATCGAGATATTCTCCACGATCAAGACGCAGAGCAATGCGCTGATAATCCAGCAATTCAAAACGACTGACTTGTAATAAATTTTCGATATAGCGGGCAGAATGGGTAAAACGTAAAGACGGCTGCAAAATCATATCATCACATGAACCGTCTGAACTCTGCGCTTCAGGCCGGTCATGTGTTTCCACCGAGAAGGCAAACACCCCTCCTCTCCGTAAACATTCCGCTGCCAGAGCGAAAGCGCGCTCCAGCTGGCCGATATAGATAAACACATCGGCAGCAAGGATCATATCCGGTTGCGGCAGGGCCTCATCGACCAGATCCGCCTTGCGGCACTGGTTTACATCTGCCTTAATCAGCCTTGTATAAATCTGCTTCTCATCCGCCTTTTTCAGCATGGCTTCTGAGAGATCCGCACCGCTCAGCAAACCGCTGCGCTGATGGATTTCCTCTCCCATCAGACCGGTGCCGCAGCCCAGATCCAGCACATGCTGGTAGCTGCGCTCCGGAAAATGTCTGGTAATCAGCTCCGCCAGTTTTTGCGGCCCGCAATATTGCAGCTTATCGACCAGAGATCCCTCGAAATCCGGTGCATAAGCATCAAACAGTGCCTCAATATAGGCAGGCGGTGCCGCATCCGGTGTTTCACCAAGGCCGCATTGTGCCAGTTTCAGCGCCGCGCCAAAACGGTCTTCAGGATCAAGCTTCAGCAGCTGTCGCCAGAGAGCCACAGCTTCATCTGTTTCGCCCGCATTTTCATGCATTTCGCTGAGCATAAACAGGCCCGCAGGCCATTGCCGGAACTGAGATGTCAGATAATCAAGCGATTGGCGCATCAGGTCGGCTGCTGCGGAATGGTCTCCCGCCTCAGACATCATGACCGCATAATGAGCACGGCGATCCGCTATCAGATCACCGGAAGAGAAAAATGCCCGCGCCATTCTTACCGCATTTGTTGCAGAGCACGCGATATGCAGTGATGCGGGGCATTTGACAAGATATTTTTTTGAAACCCGAACGGATTTCACACAGCCAATGCGGGTTCAATTTTAGTGCTCATTGCAAACAGCGGCCACATTGATCCGCACCGGCTACGGTCTTGTTTAAAGCTGCATCCGGTCTATGTTATTTCCATGCGTCCTGAAGAACTGCTGCACCCTGCCCCCGAGGGGCTCTATTGTCCGGCCGGTGATTTCCATATCGATCCGGTACGTCCGGTTGACCGCGCGCTGATTACCCATGGCCATGCCGATCATGCCCGTGCAGGCAATAATCATGTGCTGGCTACAAGCCAGACGCTGGATATTATGCGCATCCGGTTTGGCGAGCATTATGCGCGCACCAGTCAGATCGCTGATTACGGAAAACCGCTCAATATCAACGGTGTTACAGTCACCTTTTATCCGGCGGGTCATGTATTGGGCTCCGCACAAATTGCAGTGGAATATCAAGGAACCAGAATTATCGCCTCCGGCGATTATAAACGTGTTGCGGACAAAACCTGCGCACCGTTTGAACCCGTGGCCTGCGATGTCTTCATTACCGAAGCCACTTTCGGTCTGCCGGTTTTCCGGCATCCGCAACCAAGCGATGAAATTGCCAAGCTGCTGCAATCCTTACAGCTTTTGCCCGAGCGCAGCCATATTGTCGGCGCCTATGCGCTTGGCAAGGCACAACGGGTTATCAGCCTGCTGCGTCAAGCCGGTTATGATGCCCCCATCTATCTGCATGGCGCCTTGGAGAAGCTTTGCCAATATTACCAATCTCAGGGTATTGCCCTCGGAGAGCTGCGTCCTGCCACTTCAGAAACAACACATCAAAAAGCAGATTTCGCGGGCAGCCTGATTATTGCCCCGCCCGCTGCAATGGCTGACCGCTGGTCAAGACGGTTTCCTGATCCTGTCAGCTGTTATGCCTCCGGCTGGATGCGTATCCGCCAGAGAGCCAAACAATCCGGAATTGAATTGCCACTGATCCTTTCCGACCATTGCGACTGGGATGAGCTGACCGATACAATCACGGAACTCTCTCCTTCGCAGGTTTGGGTGACACACGGACGCGAGGAAGCTCTGGTACGCTGGTGCACTCTCAACTCCATCCCGGCGAAACCGTTGCATCTCGTCGGCTATGAAGATGAGGCAGACATATGAAAGCCTTTGCCGCATTGCTCGACAGGCTGGTGCTCACGCCGCGCCGCAATGAAAAGCTGTTATTGCTGTCCGAGTATTTCCGCGTGCAACCTGATCCTGACCGTGGCTATGCACTGGCCGCGCTGGCAGGCACACTTGAGTTAAACAGTGTAAAACCCGCACTGTTGCGCGCACTGACCATGACACGCGTCGACAGCGAATTATTTGCCTATTCCTATGATTATGTCGGCGATCTCGCGGAGACGATTTCTCTGATCTGGCCTGCTGCCGATAATGTGCAGCCGGTCAATGACTTGTCCCTCGGCACTGTTATCACAACACTCCAGCAAACATCGCGCAATGCCGCGCCGCAACTGGTTGAGACTTTGCTGGATGCGCTTGATGTCTCTGAGCGATATGCTCTTTTGAAACTCGTCACCGGCGGCTTACGGATCGGTGTTTCCGCAAGGCTGGCAAAGCAGGCACTTGCGGATTTCGGTCAGGTTGAACTCAGCGAAATTGAGGAATTGTGGCACGGGCTGACCCCGCCCTATCTCAGCCTGTTCAGCTGGCTCGACGGCAGCAGCAGCAAACCGGAAAATGATAATCCGGCACCGTTTCGCCCCGTCATGCTTGCAACACCGCTGGATGAGACTGAAACAGAGAAACTCATACCGGAGGATTTTGCGGCAGAATGGAAATGGGATGGTATCCGCGTACAGGCCGTCAGTGAAAACGGGGTCAAAAAGCTTTATTCCCGCAGCGGTGATGATATTACCCATGCCTTTCCCGATATTGTCTCAGCCATCCGTTTTGAGGGCGCCATTGACGGAGAATTGCTGATCCGCCATGCAGACGGCAAAACAGAGCCAGCCTCTTTCAATGCCTTGCAGCAAAGGCTGAACCGTAAAACTGTCACTGCCCGTCAATTGCAGGATTATCCTGCCTTCATCCGTGTCTATGATCTGCTGCATCGCGGCAACCGCCTCACCGGATCGGATTTGCGCAATCTGCCTTTTGCGCAAAGAAGGCAGCATCTGGAAGACTTTATCAAAGAGCTTGATCCGTCTTATTTTGATCTTTCGCCGCTGCTTACCTTTCAGACATTTGCCGAGTTGCGGCACCTGCGCAACCACCCGCCTCATGCCGTGATTGAAGGACTGATGCTCAAACGTACGGACAGCGTTTACAGTGCAGGGCGACCAAAAGGCCCGTGGTTCAAATGGAAACGCGATCCCTATATTATCGACGCAGTTCTCATTTACGCCCAGCGCGGTCACGGCAAGCGTTCAAGCTTTTATTCGGATTTTACATTTGCAGTCTGGTCTGATGCCAGTGAACAGGCACAGTTACTCCCCGTCGGCAAAGCCTATTCCGGCTTTTCCGATGAGGAAATGAAACAGCTCGACCGTTTTGTACGGGAGAATACAATTCAGCGTTTCGGGCCTGTACGGGCTGTCAGGGCAGACCGGCAGCACGGGCTTGTTGTAGAGGTTGCCTTTGAAGGGCTTAACCGCTCCACACGCCATAAATCAGGACTGGCTATGCGCTTTCCGCGCATTTCCAGACTGCGCTGGGACAAACCACCTGCAGAGGCCGACATTATACAAAATCTGATGCAGCTACTGCCGGATAATTGATTATTCTACGGTTTTAACCCGGATTGTATAAATATCGACGCTTTTACCGGTGCCGTTAATATCACTGGTCAGGACAAGACGGCCGGAACTGTTTGCCGACGATACTTCAGGAACCGGAAGATCAAACAGCAGACTGCTTTGCTGGTCGGTCACATCATAGCGCTTGCGTCCGCAATCACCCAGAGAGCCCAGATCGCAGCTGACAGACATTTGCACGGTTCCGCCGTCGTCACTGCGCACCATGACTTCAAATGTCGCCTGCTTGCCTTCAAGCTGATCCAGCACACCCTGACCAATGTCAAAACTGGCCGTATCTGTTGCAGTCGGCGATTTAATACGGACATAACGGGCATTACCGGAACCGCCGATTTCAGCGGTAGCTTTTCCCTGAACAGAAATACGATCAGGCTGTGCAGGAGTAAAAATTGTCACCCAGTCTTTGCTGTCAGCCTCATTACCCTGCATCGCAGGTCCGGCATTGCCGGACTGCGAAAGCGGTGCATTCCCTACCGGCCCGATGGTGACAAAACTATTATAGAGCGACCAGCCAATCAAACCGGCAGTCACCAAAAATGCCAATGGCAGCGCCAGAGAGAAAATACGGGATTTTTTGCGTTTTTTAGGTTTTGCAGGTTGGCTGAGCCCCTGTTCATAACCCAGATCAGGCTCGGCCTCCGCTTTGCTTTTACGCTTACGGGAGCCCTTACCCTCAGAGCGTACATCACTATGATCAAGATCAGGAACACCCAGTCCACCATCATATTGCGGCGCAGGAGCAAGCATTTCCTCATCAGAAACACGGTTCGCATTCGCGCGCATTTCCTGTTCGATATGGGAAATTGCGGCCTTCAGCTTCTCGCGCCGCTCAGCACGTTGCGGGTCTGAAAGCTGGGCATTCGCGGCCATAGCGCGTTCATGCGCGCTCCAGACGGATTCATAAATCCGCTGGCGCATAGCCGGATCAGACGAATCCGCTTTGGTCAAAGCGTTGCGTATTGCACTTTCGATGCCCTGCAAAATTGTCCCTTCCTACTACCGGCTTGATGCGCTGTTACTCTTATTGATGCACGAATAAGCAGACCAACGCATTAACTTATTTTTAAGTCCTATGAAATCCTAACTATCACGGGGATATAAAAAGATTATATACGATCTTAACATATTGTTCCACAAAGACTATTTGTGCAGAAAACCTCTATTTCCGAAATATGCCGCACCGGCGCATCTTTAGTAAAATTGCCGGCATGGCATAAACATGTTCATTCTGCATATTTCACAGTAAATATTACATATAAGTCAACCGCCAAGCTTCACTGAACCAAAATGATGCGGTTTTTTATATTTTGCCTTTGACATCCTGCAATCCTTACCAGCAATATACCGTTTACGTTTACGTCAATTACGGGACTGCGACATGGCTCTACCGGATATTCTCAAAACCAATCTGCGCTTACCGGCAATCGGTGCGCCGCTTTTCATCATCGCCAATCCTGCACTGGTTATGGCGCAGTGCAAAAGCGGCATTGTCGGTGCATTTCCGGCGCTGAATGCACGCACCGTCACACAGCTGGATGAGTGGCTGGCAGAGATTACCGAAGGACTTCAGCAATATAATCAGGAAAATCCTGACCGGCCCGCAGCCCCTTTTGCCGTCAACCAGATTGTGCACCGCTCCAATCTGCGTTTGCAGCAGGATCTGGAATTATGTGTCAAATATAAGGTTCCGGTTGTTATTTCCTCTCTCGGCGCAGTGCCTGAGGTTAATGCTGCAATTCACTCCTATGGCGGGATTGTTCTGCATGATGTTATCAATAACCGCCATGCCAATTCAGCCATCCGCAAAGGCGCGGACGGACTGATTGCTGTCGCCGCCGGTGCCGGTGGCCATGCGGGAACATTGTCGCCTTTTGCGCTGATTGCTGAAATCCGCGAATGGTTTGATGGTCCTGTTGCCCTGTCCGGCGCCATTTCCAGTGGCCGTGCCATTCTCGCAGCACAGGCAATGGGCGCAGATCTTTCTTATATCGGCTCGCCTTTTATTGCGACCAAAGAAGCCAATGCTGTTGATGCCTATAAGGACATGATCGTGCAATCCAGCGCGAAAGATATTGTCTATTCCAATTATTTTACCGGCATTCATGGAAACTATTTGCGCCCGTCCATTGAAGCCGCAGGAATGGATCCCGATCACTTACCGGAGGCTGATCCGAGCAAAATGGACTTCCACAAAGCCACCACCGGCGCCAAAGCCTGGAAAGATATCTGGGGTTGCGGTCAGGGGATCAGCGCAGTCAAAGAAGTGCTGCCCGCCGGAGAGTTGGTGGAACGCTGGATTGAGCAATATAAAAAGGCAAAATCCGCGCTTTGCCAGGCTCAGTAAGTTCGTCAATTCGCTTCAGAAAACAGTACTATAGCTGAGATTTACTCCCTGACAAAATAAACAATCTTGTTCATTTTATCAGGGAGTTTTAAACTTCGAGAATGGCATAACGGAAACCGCTTCTTTTTGCTTTTGCGCCTTGCAATCAGAATGAGATTTCGCTATCACGCGCCCGAACAGACTGCATAAAATCAACGCATTCTGTGCGGGAGCATCTCCCTGCCGCTTTAGCTCAGTTGGTAGAGCACATCATTCGTAATGATGGGGTCACGTGTTCGAGTCACGTAAGCGGCACCATAATTGATAAAAATATCATTTAAAATCAATAATTTACAATTCAACTACACTTTTCAATCCACCCATCAATCCCCCTTTTATTCAGCGGTAGGGTTAGTAGCTGCAGAGACTAAATAGCTTGGAGTGCGATACATCCCCTCGCTCACTTAAGACCCAAAACTTTACTCTACCCCCTCCTGACAAAACCGACATAACCGACAAAACTGATTTTGAGCGGCTTTTTATAGTGTCAGAAAACTCTACCTGTTCCCCCCGCGTTATGACCGAACTTAAATCGGTGAAGCTCTCCGGCTATGACTGCCTCCGAAAAGTAAGACCTGTCGTCACACACCCTGCAATGCAGGAAGTTGCATATTTCGGACACTGGTTTTATGGAGTGACAAAACTCACGCTGTTATGCCGCTGTTTTCAGAAGGAATATTATGCACCAGCCCCGCCCATGATACGGCGCGGTTCTTCTCGTTCATCCACATAATCATCATCGCAATCTTCAAAGTCTGCATCACCGTCAAATTGATCTAAGAGCGCAATCGCATCCTCAATCCATTTTTCAAGCAACCGCCTACGGAAACTATGAATGACAGGGCTATTGATCTGCTTCATCGCGCATCCCTTTCGCTTCCGGCAGCAACCAGAATGAAAACTTTCTGCTCACTCTGAGAATTGCAATTGCTAGCCATAAACGAATAAGCCTCATGACAGGCCGCCTTTCCGTACTGCGTCGATAATCTCAACAGCTTCGGACACTCTGTTTTTCGCTGTATTGCAAACAAGCTGAATAGCATCAGTTTGGTCTTGATCTGGTAATGCTGCCGCTGCCATCCATATGGCCTCTATCAATCCATTGGCGATGCTTAATAGGTCGGTAGCGCCCAGAAGGCTTGGAGACGTATTCATGCCGATACCTCACCATTGCGAATACCCTTTTCAAGGGCATTCAAAACCTCACTAGCCAAACTCTCTGTATGCTTGAGAACCACAGCCAGAGACTGCGGAATGTGCTGCCCTGCGGGATACCCTTCATTATCACCTGCGAAATCAGCAGCAGAACGACACACATGCAGCAATGAGCAAACCAGATAACCTGTATCAATAGCTTGCTCAGCTTTGGTCTTTACCTTTGGCGTTTCAGTTCTCATGATAGCTTCTCCAATAATTGTTTCGTCTGGCTCAGGGCATCGCGCATTAATTCGCAAGCTTCATGCATCAACTCGCAGGTTTCTTCTCGAGGCGGGCATTGGTTCTCTGCAATATCCAGAGCCAGAAATATGTTGTCGTGAATTTCACATGCAGTCTTATATGCGGGCAAACCTTCGGCGGCTGCCGGAACTGGTGCGTTTGGCATTATAAACCCTCAATTAACGATATTCGTTTACCATCCTTATATTTCGTGTATTTTATTATTTGTCAACGGTATTCGTGAATGATAAACGATATTTATTTGATAGGAGAGATTGCATGGAGTTGTCATCAGCTCAATCACGCGCTGCCAGAGGTCTGCTTAACTGGTCACAAACACAGCTAGCTACTGCCTCAAACCTGAGCGAGAGCACGATACGTGACTTTGAAAAAGGACGACGAACACCAGCAATCAACAACCTTGCAGCTATTAAACGCGCCCTAGAGGATGCAGGCGTGCAGTTCCTCAAACATGGGGAAGTCGCGTCGGGCGGTGGTGTGTCGTTGAAGGCTTCGCAAAAATGATAGAAAAATTTGTATTTGAAGGCTTTGAAGAAGACGAACTTGATTTGGTAAAATTGGTGACAGCATCTGTCACAACCACAATCTTCAAAAACATTGGGCTTCCTACTTTACGTTCTCAGTGTATTCACATTGTGCGTGACTGCTCCAAAGAAGCGCCTATGTATGTCTCAAACTGCGGCTATGAGAAAATAATTGTAAATTCAAAGCACGCTTTTTATTGGCAATATGCTTATCAAATATCTCATGAGCTGGGGCATCTTTCGACAAGTTCATGGAAGAGGCACCCGCGAACGGACGGGCATATGTGGATTGAAGAGGCGCTCTGCGAATGTCATTCCTTAATAGCCTTGCAAGAAATGTCGAAGATAACTGGCCCCCTGCAAGTTGGTGCGATTGATTATTGTTCAATTCTAGATGAAAAACATAATGATGTTGAGGTTGCCCCCGAATGGTTTTCACAGAATAAAACAGCTTTATCGCAAGCGACCTCTCTAACAAAAGAGGCCTTTTATATGTCGAGATATATCAAGAAAAGCGTGCCTGCTGACAGTATTCTGCGAGATAATCGTTTAATCAATCAGCTCACTGTCGGGCTTTCATTTAATGAGTACCTCACTGAGTGGCAAAACCTTTCCGGCGATGAGGTTAGTGTCCCAAAGGCTCTAATGATGCTAGCACTGGAATAACACACTACGTGAAGGCATTTTAAGATTCTTGTATGTCTCGGTCAGTTCGGGAGCGACTAATAATTTTAATAATGGGGGCGCGCGCTTTATGGCCAAAGCAAGCAAGAAGATAATAAGTTCTGAGCAATCCAATGCGGCTTGGGACGAAATAATCAATTCATCATCAGATCATATCACAGCCATACTAGCGGCATCGTATCTAGAGTATTATTTAACTCGAACCATAAAAATGCATCTTCATTACGTTGAAGATATCACTGAGAAATTATTCGATTACGGCGCTGCCGCTTCTTTCGACACAAAGGCAAAACTTGGCAGACTAACAGGTGTCTATGGTGACAAGCTCTATAACGACTTAAAAAATATCATCAAAATTAGGAACTACTTTGCTCACAGAATGGATATCCGCACATTCGAAGATAAGGAGATTTCCCCGCTGATTGGCAAGCTTAAAATGTGTGAAACTGATACAAAGATTCTGTTTGCACTGGAAAAACGAGCCCCGACTAACCGCGAACTATTCACTTTTTCAGTCACTGCTATCACGCAATTTATTGGAGACCGTCGTTCTTGCCAAATGCCAGAAGCGCCTGCCTTTTCTTAATTGGGAATAAGTGAGCACTATTTATAGCTTAATATTCTCACTGTTCCTTCACTGTTAGCAGTGAGGATTTTAGACCAGCGCCCCACTGATACGTCACTGTTCTCAGTGGGGGAATAATCATTGAGGTAGTCAAAACATGACACCGACCTTTTGTAGACCAAAAACTCAACATGCATGCATATTCACCATACATTTGGCGAATTAAATGAATGAGTAAGAATCTACAGTCATTTTGTCTCTACGGGGCCTGCGTTTTAATTGCCCTGTCAATTGAATCATTACACCAATATTAAATAATGGATCCGATATTAAGTGCTTGAACTGAACCTCGTTAAACTCGCAAGTGACTTCCGTACCTCGCTGCGAAATAAGGCGAATAGTATTGCTACGGTTCAATACGCCATCAATCACCCCAATTTCAGCAATGCTTTGAAACTGAATTACATTTAACCTATGCTTAATTTTGTCTGCGTCTTTACTATCAAATATAACTGTTCGCATCCCTTCATTGGTGCGAATATTGAATTCCAACGAAGAAATCCCCTCATCTTCATTAGGAAGCACATCTGCTAGTACGTCGAGAATAGAAAAATTCTCCCGTGCATAATTATCATCAAGTCCATTATTTTTTGTTAAAATATGAACTTCTTGTACCTTCTTCGCAAATTCCATCCCTCTAAATTCTACATCCGATTGGAATTCATCTCGTGTCTTTAGTTGCAAGGATTTAGTGCGATGAATTGCTTTCATGTTAAACACTGGATCTTTAACGGCAATAACTAAGCTTGCAAATTTCAACGGGGCAACCTCGACATCAAAGGTTGAGCTCTTGCTTTTTATAAGTTCAATTGGCGCTAGCAACTTCCGTACTGTAATGCTTGCCTGTTCAACTATACTTCTCAGCTTCCCTAAAGGCATACCATCTTCGGTTAACATCGGGCCCCGAAATTTCAAAGCCAGCAAGGCAGTAGCTTGTTCTATTGTATCCGGTACCAACCCGTACCAATGGTAAAGTGCAACGCCAGGCTTAGCAAAAAACCGTGATGGAACCTCTGACCGACTGCAATTCCAATAAGATTGAACCGACATTGCATCATCAATCGCAAGAAGCCAAAGGGATGGGTTATCGAACGCGCCAAAAACAGAAAGACTACCTTCCTTTAGTGCCTTCACAGTCCGATTATTTGTTTCGCATGCAAGATAAATCCCAACACCATCTCGCTCGCTCACTTTGCTTACCAAGGCATTCATAAGCCCAAAAGTAGTTCGAAATATTAATGGTTCGTCGTACTCAAACAGCACGTCCTCTGGGAGAACAACCATATTATTGAGATTGCCATCAGGCTTTTTATCTGCTGACCACATATCAAAAAACCTCGAGTTCCGGCTCTAGTACAATCGAAAACCGCTGAGGCATATTCACGTTTATATCATACCAAAGAGTACAATGCATCGGCTGGGATTTTGTTGGGGTATGTTTGATAACTCCGTCACCAGGCTGTAGCTTACCTTCAGCTATAAATCTCTCTCTCATGAGTGGGTTTATGTTGCGAGCATGCTCTACGGCTTCCAGACAATCCCAGACCGAAATTCCCCAGTGACGACAATCGGTAGCTTTTGCGTTTTTTTGCCCCGACTTTACCCATGAATGAAAATGTTGAGGAGCCAGAGGCAATTTTTCAACGGCGCGGTAGACTACGCCGGCCACATCTACGTCAGATGGTGGACATGATGCTGGAATATTCTGGTCAAATTGCATTTAGATCCCCCGCACAATAACGACAAGCAGTCCATAGCCGCCCACCGCACACTTTTTACAAACGTCATGATCTCCTTCTCACATATAGCGCGTAATAAACAGTATTTTTGAGTAAATATGGTTATCAAATTTTAACAATATGTCGTGATTTAATGATTATTTTCAGTAGTATAGGATAATTTATCAATCAGATTTAGCCACTTAATTGACAATCTGCCGCACTTAAAAATTGTAATATCCAGCCTTTTTGGAAAGATTTATTTGCGTAGTAAAGAAATCATCAACTTTTATATACAATCAATGATTCTCTCCCCCGCCGCTTAGATAGTTAACGCAAATATATTCTAATAAAAAATTTAAGCTGAAAGACTTGTAGCAGCACCTCAATATCTCTCAGCAATCAAAACCCAATATGCTGCTAATAAAACACTATCGACATTTTTGCATCTGGCGCTATGGTTCGCTCATGCAAAACAATCCTCAGCCATTCGCCCTTATCGGTTACATCATCGCGGCAGCTCTGTTGCTGCCGCTTGGATGGTGGTTGAAAGCGAATTATGCGGGGGATCTAGCCGCATGGATGCGCTCTTTCTTTTACTGACCAGCCATTACTGCCCCACTACGGGCAGGTATGGCCAACATTTCAGATAGCTTCTCCAAGGCTCTCATATAGGCCGGCTTAATTGCGGCTTGTTGTGCTGCGATAATAAGCGCCTGTGGGTGCTCATTTGTCAGCAGGTTTGCCATTTGCTGCAACACCTTGTCATTCGCGCTATTCTTAAGCCAACGGCCACCACGGGTTACGCCTGCGGTCAACGCCCCAACCGTTAAAGCGCTGCTCCAGTCGCCGGTATAAGCACCATAGGCACCAGCGCCAGCACCAATCCCAAGCTCGGCCAATTGGCGGGCTGTGGTGGAATTGCCCATTGCGCCACGTAAGCGGTCTGCCAAATCCTCAACACGGACATAGGCCTCAATCTGCTTCATCTTCTGAGTGCCAAGCACCATTTCCATGCTTTCGCGTGCCGACTGAGATTTGAATACCTGATTAATCACATTCGAGCGGTCGTTGGTCGCCTTGATCCTGTCAATCAGTTCAGAAGCATAGCCGGTTGCAAAAGCCTGTTTTTCAGTTCCATTGAAGGCGTTAAAAGCCTGCCGTACTTCCGGCACACTGCGCGGGGAGTTAACAAACTTGCGGCCAGCGTTTAATGCATCCTCAGCACCGAAGAAACCGGAAGCCCCTTGACGTGCCTGCCTATAGGCTGGGACTGCCGTATCCAGTTCGGAAGTCAGCCTGTTCTTGATAGCACTCAGGTCAGCTACCAGAGAAGCATCCCCGCCACGTTGTGCCGTGCCAATCTGGCTATCAAGATTGCGCTTAACATGATCCCAGAATTGGAGATTAGGGGCTACAAGCGTTCCGTCTGCTTTCTGGCGCAGCACATAAGCACCTTGGCTGTTTATCGTGAACGGATTGCCAATCTCTTTGAAGCCTTGAACCGCGCCTCTGTCTGCGCTGCGTGTTGGAACATCAGCAACAGCCTTTCGCAGTGAAGGCGACTGCATAAGGTCTTGCAAACCTTTGGTATAGACCTGCTGAGCATGTGGGGCGCTGTATGCCGCATCATAGGCGGTTTTATTGTGGTATCTGGCCTGCTCCTGCAATGCGTGTCTGTAGCCAACATCATCAGCATTACCGCCGACAATTTTCTTGATAAATTCTGTTGCTCTTTGGCCTTGCCCAGCAAAGCGGTCACTGGCTGTGCGCTCAATGACGGCTCTGGCTTCCGGTGACTGGTTGGCAACAGAGCGGGCAAGAGCGCGGGTAGTTTCGCCGCCGATATCTGCATTCACAATCGGGATATTATTCGCCTGTGCAATCTGCCTGTCCGCAGCGCTCATAATGGATTTTGGATCAGACTGAGCATCACGCAGGAAAGCAGTGCCAACGCGGCGCTCTGCTTCCTTGGTTGGGTTAAGCATTGCGCCGATGGTCGATATATTGCGATTACCAAAGGTCTCAAGACCTTTAGAAATACCAGCCCCAAGCGCGGGGATAGCGGCACCGATACCGCCTGAAATTGTGGCATTAGCAGCGGCATCGAAAATATCTCCACCCCGCGCCGCCGTATCTGCCCCTGAAATCAAAGCGCTTGATGCAGCAGAGTTACCGGCACGGGTTAGCCAGTTTGTGCCGGTTATGCCGAGAGATTGAGCGCCTGCTGCTGTGAGACCAATTGCAGACATTGGCGCAATATTGGCTGCAAGCTGCCCCGAGAAGGCCGAGGCTGGATAAGTTTCATTACGACCTTCGCGGCGCTGGCTCACTTCTTCACGGATTTGCGAAGGGTCTTGCCCTGTCGCCAGCCCGTAAAGATTGCTGCCGATATAGTCAGAACCCTTCTGGATAGATGGGCCAACAATTGGAATGCCTGAAATGGCGTTTTCCATCCATGTCATACCAGCGCCACCCAAGGATTGCTCTTCGGGCAGTGCAGTCCCGCCACGGGCGTATGTGGGGCCTGTCGTGCCGTCATTGGCAAAGCTGCCATTATACGGATCTGCGGATTGCTGCCCCCCTTGCTGTTGGAGCCGTAAGCGTGCCGAGGCGGTTGCTATTGCTCGTTTTTGCTCAAGTGTCATTTCGACCATAGCGCACGCTCCTCTGGGGTCATAACATTCCAAATAGATTGATCCACGCCGGCAGGAATCGACGGGTATGCAGCATCTGTGTTTTTCAGGGCTGTCTCAGCTTGCAAGATTGCCTGAGGTGGCATACCGGCCTTGAGGGCTTCAAGCGCTCGTTGGCGGGAAGCCGCCTTTTGTTGAAGAACTGCCGCAACATCGCCCGGGCGCGGAAGATAAACCGCTCCATATTGGTCAGTTTCTTCCTTTGTGATGGCTGCGCCAGTGTCTTTACGCAGAATGGCTTGCAAGAACTCTTGCCCTGCTTGCTCTGCCTTCTGATAGCCCTCGGACTTGAGGTAGTTACCAACGACCGGTACGCCGCCAGCCATTCTATCCTGAAAGCCCGCCAAGGCATTGCCGTACTGGTTTAAAGTGCCAAGCGAGCCTTCTGCACGAGTAGCAAATACTGCGTCTTTTGATTGGCCTTCGGTAAGCGGTTTTAACCCGCTGCCCTGCTGGAATGTGATCTGTCCATCTGCTCCAACAGATAGCTGTGTGCCGCTTGGAGCCTTTACGCCACCAATCCGGTCAAATGTCTGAGTGGCTGGGTTCCATGTAGCTTTGTAAGGCTGCCCAACATCAGCGTCATATAATTCTACGATACTTGGAGCATCATTCTTCTGACCACCGAAGGCGATTGGCTTGCCTTGCCCATCGTAACGAACCTGACCTTCACCAAGGGTAAAAGGGTCGCCACCGCCGCCCTGCGCCCTCAATCGAGCGGCATCCACTTCATACCCGAGCTTCTGCAATTCCAGAATGGATTTCGGGTCTGCCCCTTTTTGGAGATTTTGCAGAACTTGAATGGCTGCCTGCGGGTTGCGGGCAACAATCTGCGCCTCTGCCTCTGGCACACCACGCGCCATCAAAAGATTGACGGTTTGATTGCCTTGTTTTTGCTCCTGAACGGCAGCCATACCGCCGCCAATAGCTGAGAGCAAACCATTGCCCCGACCAAGCCCTTGCAGAAAGGCCGCTGCCGTCCCCATGTCCAAGCCGCCGGACTGACTACTTGACTGCGCTGGTGACGGCGCCTGCTGCTGCACGGCCCGTGATGACTGCAAATGACTGAGTGAGGCTTGATAATCCTGCTGCGTGATGGGAGCGCGATTAGCATCTGGTGCCGGTGGATAATAACCTGCATCATTTGCGCCAGATGCAACCGGAGCGCTGGTTTGGTTTTCAAGTGCCGCCATAATGCCGCCCTTCGGGATGGTTTCCTTAGAAGGGATTGCCCCTGTTGCCGTCATATCAATGGCCGGTTGTGGTGTTTGTCCAATCATCAACATATTGACCGGCATCATATTTGGCTGGGCGGTGAGCATATTCTGGGCGTTTGGCATTCCCAGAAAACGCAAATCGAAATTGTTCATATCAGTTCTCACTTTCACTGAATGCCGACTGTGCTGGCAACGAAGCATTCATAAATGCCGTTGGCTTGGGCGTTGGCGATTTCGGCGCTCTCGCCCCTTAGCTGAGCGTCTGTGAGTGCCAGCTCCTCAAAGGCTTGCAGCGCCAACTGGATTTCTTCACGAGTGGTTTCCCAATCGAATTCCCGTGTTTCGTTGTTGTAGTTTTGTAAGGAGATTTGCCCAATCAACCCGCGAACGAAGGCAGGGTGCAGAATGTAAGAACCATTAGGCGCTTTATATGGGCGTATAAGTGGCCTGTTCATGCTGCCACCTCGCAGTCTTTGGCTGGCAAGGTCTTGGAGCGGATCAGTTCAGAAAGAGAAATACCGCGCTTTTGAGCGGCCTCTTTCAAATGCTGTTTTTCATCTGGGAAAACGCGAATACGAATGTAGTCCGGCATTGCAACGTCTGAGCGCATAACGGCCTCCTTTGTTATAACAAAGAATACCACGACCAGCGCCGCAGAACAAAAATAATGAAGTAATTACAATTGGTTAAATACAAAATCAGGCTAGATCATATCGGATCATAATAGATCATGTCGGATTAAAACTGCATGCAAGCGCGACAATTTGGCATTACAAAGATACAGTGTTCGCCTCGCGTGCGTGCGCGTATTGGTTGCGAAACTCATCATGGCTTATGACGCACTTCCCAAGTCGCCGCGCATAACAGCATTATCGCCAAATTGGATAATGGATTATCAAAACGGAGATCAGCATTTACCAGTTTGGGTAGTTTTGTCGGTTTTGTCAGTTTTGTCAGAAGGGGGGGGCGTATCTCTCGAGCTTCATCAGTTATCCCATCAGGCCATTACCAGCAGTCAGCACGTCATCGACGATGCGCTTGGCTTTCTCAATTGTGTGCAGCTTTTGTGGTAACAATTCATCATACTAAAGCTAATTAATTCACTCTTGCCTTTAGTATGAGAGTCACATTGGGTATTGCTCTGGGAAAAGGGAGAAAAATATGAAAATTGTTTGGTTTACTAAAGCGGACAATACAGGCGGTTCAATTTATTTGAACGCTGACAAAATTATATCATTTCAAGCGTACCAGAATGGAACGCTTATCATATTGAGCGGCCAGTTCGGAAACGGAGCCCCTATACAGTACGCTGTCACAGAGACGCCTGCACAAGTAAAATCTGAATTAAGCGTTCTATAATGGCATCCAAGAACTAAAAAAGGCAGCCTTTAAGCTGCCTCTAGTAACCTTGGAAAAGCGAAGATAAGCAATGACGTAGTAACTCTAGTTATCGTCATTGCCTGTTAACGGGACTAGCTCAATACGAGTAACCGTTTGCAATGGCGCATCTGGATCACCTGTGACCTGCATTGGCAGAACCTTTCCCAGTAATTGCGAGAAGGCTTTAGGCTCTTTGGTTGCTAGAAATGTGCAGTACCCCACCAGTCCATTTTTACCATTCATATTTTCACCAGCCGCCTCTGCGGCGCTGATAATGGCATTCTTGAGCAATGATGTGGTTTTGTTCGGCGTGCCTTTAGTTCGGCCACCGGTTTTTTCTCTACTTCCCTCTACTTTAGACATAGCTTTCATCCTTAAACTGCCTTTCGTTTCTTGCGTAGGTTCCCGACCGTCTGAGGGCTGACACCAGTTTGCCGTGCTATCTCTCTGTCTGAAAGCTCCGGCTGAATGTCCAATATGGACAAGACCGCATTCCGGCGGGCGCTGGTTGTCATGTGTCCAGTTTGGACGGGGGGATTGCCGTATAGCTGGTGTAGGGCTTTCATATCGTCCTCAAGCCGATCCATGAACGCATCTTCCCGTTCAGTAGGATCTATCCATTGGCGCTCAAACTCATAGCGCTTCCAGTTAAAGCGGGCTTGTATGTCATCCCATGAAGCTGCCGGTTGCCCTTGCTCTAAGGCATGCTCAAGAAGGGAGATGCGGCACTCAACCTCTGCATAATGGTTATATTCACCGCCTGAAAACAAACCTCTATCCCAGCGCAGCCTGTCCCAAGCCTGAACCTCTTTTAAGGCAGCGTCCAAATTGGACGGCCACGGATACGCGGTGGTAACGACCTCTCGAATAGCAGGCGTAATATCTTTTACGCTCCAATAATGAGCGCTCTTGCCGTCAAGCATTTCTGCATAACGATATTCAGTGCCGTCCTGATCTGTCCAATATCTCCACGATGAAACCCAAGGTGTGATGGCTGCATCTAGTAAGCGCTCCTGCTCATTGCGGGAGAACAAAGCAGCCTCTGAGCCATAATCGGATAGAACCTCTGCCCGCCGCGCATTATCCCGAATATCACGTGCTGTCTGTTCCCGTGCTTTCTGCGCTTTAAAGCCCGGATGCTTTTCCTCCATCCAATCATCAAAACCTTCAAAGATGCCTTTTGAAGCCTGAGCCTTTGTTTCTTGAATTGCTGAAAGTGCCTGCTGCAACGTCATATTGGCACGGCGCGCCATCTTTTCAGCACTTGTCTTAGCTGCTGTGCGCTCGCCCTCTGTGGCTCCACCTGTCATAAGGGCGTGAACCTTGCGGAATTTCTCAATGTCCAATTTGGACGCAGTATTAAGGCTCATTGTGCCACCTCGCTTTGATGGTTCTCATTATCGGATAAAACAGCGCGGCCTTGGCTGTTGAACACAATACGACCAGCGAGCCGTAAAGCATCCTCTGCCTGACTTGCCCGTGTACCGCCCCAGCCAAGCACCCGCATAGCCATACCGTAAGACATAGCGCCGTGTTTGCGTAACTCCTCGGCATAGGTTTCAGCATCGTCCGGCTTGGCCTTGGTGTTTGGCTTCCACTCACGGCGAAACATCGTCTGCATTTCGGACGATGATTGTTTTTGCTGGATGGATTTCTGTGCCGACTGCAGTGAGGCGTTCACCGGCTGGGAGTTTGCTATACCCCCTCCTGACAAAACCGACAAAACTGACGAAACACCAATTTCAGGTTGTATTTCACCTTCATTGCGCGCCCAACTATACGTTTTGTCGGTTATGTCGGTTTCGTCGGAAGGGGGTAAGGCTTTCTTTGCTGCTTCAAGCCACTTTGTCATGATTGCCTCGAAACACCGCCGGATTAACCGTAAATAGCCGCTGCGCTCTCCCCCCCTGCGATCCGCTGGAAGTTGAAACAGGCCGGACGATATCGGCCTCCTGCAAAGCATTAAGGGCTGGGTTAAGGTCGTCAGAATTGGTCAACCCTGTACGCTCAGCACGCAAAACCTCACGCGCAGTAAATTGCCGCCATGCCTTTTCCTGTATGAGCTTCACAAGCCGTCTCGCTGCACGCTCTGCCTTAGGCGCAGATGCATCAGCATAAGCCCGCCGAGCCATTGGCAGCAGATAGCTTTCGACCAAATGAGCTGCACGTCCGAAATGATGAACTGCAATCTCCTGCGGCTCCTCAGCTTCGCCAGATGCCCACTCCATCAGTCCCAGCACCAGAGATAACCGGACAGCAAGCCCTGCCAGTTTCCCGATAAATGAAAGTAACAGCCCCTCAGCGCCGCTTTCCCAGCCTCTTGCTGTTTCACGAAAGCTATCCAGCAAGACACGGCTATCCTCAGAGAATGAAATTATCCAAGGCCGCACATTGCCGTTTTCATCGGTATGCATATGCAGTGACAAAAGCCGGTGAATGATATTCTCCATAAAGCTTTCATCATAGGACAGATCAGGACGTTTGACCGGCGCAGGGTTAGGCCATACCGGAAGGAAACGCGCCAATAAGCCATCATCATCAGTTTTCATGAGCAATGAGCGCAGCCGATCCGGTTGAATCCCGCCAAGAACACCAACGGAGAGCCGATCAACATAAACAGGGTCACGCCCCATACGCTCAACGGAGTAGCTGCGACCGCCATAGGCCTCTAACCAGAAAGGCCGGTCGGATCCACCACCAGAATAACGCGACATACCTTGCAGCCATCCGGCAAGTTCATCACGAGCAAGCAGCGCTCCACGAGGTTGAACAGATGCAATCACCGCCAGTTTCTCAACGGTGGTATCTGTGACAGCCAGACGCGGCATAATCGGCTCTTTACCGGCGTTGGCGCTCGCTGGTCGCGTTGGCACGTCTTCATGGTTCTTGATTGCGGCTTTTACAGATTCCTTCCATGCGCTTTCCGCAAGTTTGGCAACTTCGGCTCTTGCCCGCCAGTCTGTGACCTCGCTTTGCACCTGCTCGCGCAAAGCCCGCTCCACCTTTTTCAGTGGAGTAAGAACAGCGTCCAGTCCAGGGGATTTATTCATTGACGGATTGCCGATAGCCACAGCCCATAAAACAGGAGGCTCTGTCCAGCCCTGCCACGGGGACGGCCAGCGGCTGTTACCGATAAGAGCGCCACAAACAGACAAAGCGCCAGCCATGACATAATCCGGTGGTGCCGCCTTTGCTTCCGCTGCTGCCCTTATCCATGAAGACCAGCGCGGCGAAAATACATCCTCAAGAGGCAGGCTGGGCGGCTCTGGCAGTTCTGAGCGTAAATAACGCATATCAGGCACAGGCCAATCCGGCTTAAATGGAATAGGTTCGGGCGCATTCATGCAGCAGCCCCTTTCATCATGAGAATATCGTTCCAGTCACGGCCATCAGGCGCGGGAAGCATTGAAACCTGCCAGCCAAAAGCAGAGGCACGCTCAGCAAGCGCATGACCGGCCTGCCGTCCGGCTTCATCGCCATCGGTTGCAACGGTTAACAGTGCAGGCTTGTCAGGCAGTGATAGAGCTTTCATGCCGCTGGTCGATAAAGCCGCCCAGACCGAAACAGAGCCACGCATAAGGCCGGAGAGAAGCGATAATCCCGTTTCTATACCTTCACACACAACCAGCTTGTCAGTGCCGTCAGAGAGCCGCACAGCACCACCAGCAACAGAGCCGAGCATAGCCTTAGCAGGTTCAACGGAAGCCTTGCTCATGCCGTCAGCGCGTAAATATGTCCGGTGGATTGCCAGACGTTCAGCGCCTTCGACCAGCGCCACCATTGCCGGCAGCTGCTGACCGGTCGGGTGCCAGCATGAACCATGAAATCTCAAACACTCCCCAACGGGGGAAGTTATGCCCCGAGAGCGCAGATAGGTTTCTGCCAAGGTGCCGTGAATGGGTTTAGCCGTATTCCAGCACGATAAAGCCCGCGCCTCCTGTTTTTTGGCCTTTTCCATTTCCTTGAGCCGGTTAGCCTCCATTTCCTCATAGGAAGGTGGAGCATAATGGCCGGAGCCTTCAATCAGCCCCAGACCTTTGAGCGCATCCATAATGGACAGGAAATCACAACCGGCATGACAGTGCAGCAATAGCCGTCCGTCATAGCCGTCTGAAATGCTCAAGGCTGGGCTTCTAGTGTTGGCGTGTGCTGGGCAGAGGCACAGGCCGTAGCGGCCATGCCAATGTCCGTTCAGCGCCTTGGTAATTGTTCGGGCGCTGGTTTTCATGCAGCACTCGCTTCTGTCTCTACCCGCGAAACCTTGGAGCGCAGGACATAGCGTGCATGGTTGCCTTTGAACTGGCCGCCATGTGGTTCAGTCACAGTTTCAATCTGAATGTCCATTTTGCGCAGATCAAAGACATAAGCAGACCAGCGCGGCGCAGGATTATCAATCGGCGTACAGCCTTTGGCTCCAGCAGCGATAAGACATTCCAGCGTCCAGCGCTCGCGGCCTTTAACACTGACATTGAATGGCTCCGCACCATCATGGCTAACTGTATAGCGTGCGGCCTTCCAAGGCTTGTTTTTATCAGACATGGGAAATCCTCTTTCAACAGAGGACGGGTGGGGCTATAGTCTACTCGTGAGATAGATTACCCTCGGCCCCGTCCATAATGGCGGGGTCGTTTGTTTATGCAGCAGAGCGTTGAGCTTTAGCGGCCTCAATCACAGCCATGATTTCAGAGCGTGGCCAGCGAGACAGCGCCCCGATTTTTACAGGTTTTGGCACAGTGCCATCAGCAACGCGCCGCCAGAAGGTCGGAATGCTCACCTGTAGGACTTGGGCGCCTTCACGAGCAGTTAAAAGAGTGTCGGTGATATTCATCAATCAGCCTCGATATTTGTTGATATGGGCTGATTGTTATTGTTTTCGAAATGCTTTGGAACACATGCAGAACATGCAAAAGTCAAAATTACTTTTGCATGGAGTTTTGCTATGGTTTTTGCCTTAAATTAGTTGGGATTGGTTGAAGTTTTGCACTGTATTATTTGGGCTTTTCCTCAATTGCTCGTTTGATGGTTTCTTTTGATGCTTTAAGGCCATGCTCTTTTTCTAGCCATCGCATTATCCCCGCCCAACTCCTCCTATTCTCGAATATATGGGGAGAAGACGCATAAATATCACCGATAGCTTTTCGCAAATGTGATGGTCGCCCAGTCCTATTGACCTCGTCTTCCACTTCGTCCGGTATCGACTTACCGTTGATGTAATCCTGCGTTTCTTGATCAATCATAAAATCATCACGAACGCATAGTGCCCACCCCTCGAATGAATTTAACGCGTCTATTGGCGGCAATGATAACGATATTCGCGCAGGGAGAGCTTTCTCTGCCAAGCGCGCACCCGTGCTGGATATAAAATAGCCGTTGCGGTTGTACCATGTCGGGATACTTGTAAATCCTGTAGGCAGGCTACGGGTAAAATCTCTAAACTCGCGCATCTTTAAAGGAGTTTTGTTTTGAATTATTTCAATAAACCGCTGACGCATAGCATTAAAATTAACATAAGCCGGACACCCTAATCCCTCTGGGAATGGTTCAGCATCGTCAAAATTAAATTCTTCGCAACAATACAATAGCGGACTTATTGATTCAAAAAGAAAGCCAGAGGCGATTTCAGACGGGGGATGAAAATCAAGAATAGTTCCTAATGGAGAGGCGATACACAGATTTCCTCTTATGCTATTCATTATGCGATTTTCACAACAATCAACAGGGCTGAAAAGAACAATAGACCTCATGACCCGTGATAGATCACCGCCGTAGAGCTCTTTGCGCTCATTTATTTCGCGTTTAAATATATCAGGCCATCTAATATTCAGCTTCTCATAAATTAATTTATGAACGCTGATATAACCAATGGGAGCGAACATTCTTATCCCTTCACCATCTTTACGACCTGTCCATTCTGGCCGGCGACATGTTGTGACCAGCGCACCATCAGATTGCGCCGTTGTTCAATAAAATCTGTTCTGCGATAGGCACGCTCTACAGAGCCGCCGACGATATGCCCCAAAACCGTTTCTGCAATGTCGTGAGGCGTTTCGGTTGTTTCTGCGATCCAGTCCCGTAGACTTGAGCGAAAACCGTGCGGGCGGGCTTCTAATCCTGCCCGTGACATGAACATTGCCATTGTCATGTCTGAAATTACGCCCTTGCGAATACTCGGGAATAAATAACCGTCACGGGCATGATTGCGTGCCTGTTCAATAACGCTCATTGCTTCGGGAGATAGAGGGACGCGGAAATCACTTGTGGCATCTTTGCGGCCTTTCATATCCTCCGCGGGGATTGTCCAAATATCACCGTCTATTTGTTCCTCACGTATATGGCGGAGAGGCCACGAACGAACACCGGTCAGAATAAGCAAGCGCAAAGCAAGGTGCGTAACTGATCCGTCAGATAGCCCTGAATAGAAAAACGGAACTTCTAGCCAAGGCATTGCAGGAATGTTCTGAGCCTTATGCCGTTGCTTTCCGAGAAGAGCACGGGCTTTCTCTGTAGCCTGCAGATCAACTTCAAGACCGAGTGCTGCGGCGTGTTTTAAGCAGATGCTAAGACGGTTCAGCGCTTTACGTGCAGTTTCAGCCTTATCATGCCAAATAGGAGCTAAAACATCACGTATGTCCTTTTGATCCAATTCAGCCACAGGCATCTTGCCCAGCTTCGGCATGATATGAAGCTCCAGCGGGCTGAACCACCGCCCAGCCTTTCCGTCTCCTTTAAGTTCGGCTTTACGACTTTCAAAAGCATCAAGAGCGATATCGCTTAAAAAATGCAGATTACGGGCTGCCTCTCTTTTTTGGCGCTCTCTATCTTTTATAGGATCAATGTTATCGCGTACTAGCGCCCGATATCGGTCAGCCGCTTCCCTAGCCTCCTTCAAGGAGACAACGGAAACAGAGCCAAGCCCCATTTCTCTGCGCCTACCATGAATAGTGATACGCAGCACCCATTGAGCCCCACCATCATCTCGCTTGTGAAGCCATAGACCGCCCCCGTCAGCATATTTGCCAGCGGGGGCATTTTTCACAGCAAGGGCGCTTAATTTGTTCAACCCACGAGCCATTTTCAATCCACCCCTCAATCCACCTTTTAAGGTGCGATTGTATGAGATTTAATGATAGGCCATGATTCCGAACGAAACAAGAACCATCCGGCAGTATGCGGCAATTGATAACAGGTGATACAATCTGATTTATCTTGATATTACAATTAGTTGCCCGTAAGCGGCACCATAAAATCAATAGCTTAGCGTATATTCACTCTTAATAAAATTACGCCAACAATCAACTTTGAAAAATGGCAATTATTCAAGCAGTCAGGGATTACCCGTGATTGCTGAGCACACAAATAAACTGTCTTTTAGCGTGAATTGGTGAAGCAGCAACACTGAGCAGTTGCAGCATCATTGTCCAGATAACAAAGAATATATTCCTGCATTATTTTCGAGCATGATACTTACATTTTCTCTCCAGGCAACTGACTGGCTTGCAGAACCCATTCGATGAATTGTTCTTCGTCCAAAGGTCTATTCTCATGTACATCAAGATAGCGAACATCTTTTTGCCTGGAACTCCCGGGAGGCTCAGGCATCAACTGAGAACCACGAAAGAATGCTATTTTTACGTATTTTGTCAGACAATGAAAACCAAGAAACCAATCACCTCTTTGCATGCCGTAGAGAGGCGAGTTCCATTTTACAGCCTTCTCAACATTAGGAATGGCTTTGACAATCAGATCATCAATCTTTTGGCCAATTGTACTTTTCCACTCCGGCATCGCCGCAATGTAATCCTGAACTGGCTGATTACCATAACCTTTTGCGATTTGGGGATTTCCCCCCGACAAAAGAACCACTTCATCACGGTTTTCCTGCAGCACATTGGTTGCATTACCACTTACAATCAAAGGCCTTTTCTTAGGTTTCGCCGATTTGATATCAGGATTATCTGGCATACTAGCACCTTTTTTTTCACATGAAGACGCACTTCAGCAACCATGTAAAGCCGTGTAAAGCCCTGCTCCTTGAGTTCTCATAAAACCTTTAATCTCAAGTGGAGTTTTTTAATAATTAGCCAAGCGTTGCATATATAAACGTGCCGATTTCGCCCATCAATAGCTTATCGGCGCTCCAGCCGCTCTGAGACTTAAAACCGCAAAATTCTAGCTCCCAGTGGATCAAAACCAGGGAGCACGTCAATTGTATCATAGAAAATAGCTGCCGTAGAGCGCAGCCCATCACCACGACCATTTCGACCTCAATTTTGGCAGTTCGCAACTTGTTTGCCGATGACCAGAACTGGACATAGCTGCAACTTCGATCAGGCGCGTAAGCGGCACCATAAAATTAATAGCTTGCCTTATATTTCAATATTCTAAACTAGCCCAGTAATCAGTCTCTCTGAAAGTAGAGGGATTAAAAACGATAGTTCAAACCCACTTTGATGCTGTGGTTTTGCAGTTTATTTTCGGCTTTACGACCGTCGATTTTTGCGCCCGTACCACTTGAGCTGACATTATGAAATCCGTTGAAACCTGGCGGACATGCTGCAGGCCTGTTAACCCGACCGCATCGAATACGTTCATCATAAGGAGCAACAACACCCGAAGCTGCACCATCGAAATTGAATGTTTTGGAACTAAATCTTGTGTAGTTATAATCAGCCTTTATCGACCATTTATCACTCAAAGCATATTCCATACCAGCGCCGAGTGTGAACCCGAGACGGGTTACCTCTTCCTGTTCAGAATAATTGAATTTCGTTCCTGTCCCACCCAACATAGAAGATGTTGCACCGGTTGAAATATATTGATCCCGCGTCTGCACTTCATTCATCAGTGCTATACCGCCCGTGCCGTAAACAAACATCCTGTTGAAGGCGTAGCCAAATTTTGCCTTGGCAGAAGCCGCGACATCATACTGATAATCCTGAACCGACTGGATGGTGCCGTCCTTATAATCTGCGGATTCAGTTGAATAGGTTGTTTGATTGCCTGAAAAGGTTGGCTTTGAAATATCCGCTTCAAAACCTGCAACAAAGCCGTTTGAAAACTGGTGATTATAACCTGCCTGCAAGCCAAAGGAAGCACCGGAGAAATCGAGTGCAGCCGATTCATTAGCGGCATAGGCATTGAATGTGCCATTCAGGGCTGTTGTTGTGCCACTGAGTTTCGACCAGTCCATACCAATATTTGCCCCGACAAAGAAGCCTGTCCAGTCCGTCGAAACGGCTTCTGTTTCGCTTGTTGTGGTCAAACCTGAGAACAGCGACCCGTCGCCACTATATGCTCCCTCAAGGGATGGCTTGATCGTGAGGTCAAACCGGAAAGTGCGTCCAGGCGCTGGCATCAGCGAGGCACTCAACGCATCCATATAGTAGCGGTCAGTAACATTATCGACCGAGAAACGCATATGTACGTTTTCGTTCGGCTCATAGGTTGCATAGAGATCAAGCAACACATAGGGGTTCCAGCTGCCGGGGCGGATATTCGTTAAACCGGTTTCAACTGTACCATCACCGAGACCTTTCACCATACGCTTTCCGACATAGGTCATACGTCCGCCAAGGGTCAGTTTATCGTCCAGAAAACGCCCCCCTAAATGAATGGCCACAGTATCCTTTGGCGGCACCTGCTGAACAGCAAAACTATTATAGATGCCTCCCGGCGCACAGGTTGAATGGCGTGCAGACATTACCCCTTCTGGTGCACAGAACATGACATGGGTATAATGGTTCCAGGCAAGTCCCCCGAAATACTGGCCAGTATCATATTCTCCGGACACTTCGAAACCGCGCATATCAGCGTAGTCAAGATTGATGCGTCTCAGCCCACCGGTGCCTTCTGCACGGGTGATGTAATCCTTGACATGGTTATCGAAATAAGCGGCATGTAGCCTGAGCTTATCGCCAGCAAGGAAAGCATCATCCGCCATGTAATTAACACCCAGTTCCACAGTGCGATTGCGCTCCGGACGGATAGGATTTTCATCAGGCTGAACTGTAAAGGACAGGCTGGTGAGAGATTCAAAAATACTCGGCGATCGCAGCACGCTGCCAGCCTTGGCATAGAGTTGCAGATTATCGACCGGCTCAATTTTGATCGTGCCAAGCGGCGACCAACCCGATGCTTCAGTCTCCAAGGGTGAACCGAATATCAGATCACCGGTATTGGAGAGCTTTGGCGCGTGATCAAAGGAATGAAAGCGGGAGTAACGCAGACTTGGCGAAAGTGTCAGCCAATCAAGAGGCTGCCAGTCCATTGTGGCAAAACCGCTCCACTCCTCGCGGTTACCCATTCTTGGTGCGGGCGTCGTGCCAGCTGTACCGGCTGATGCAAATTCGTAGCCGCTCGGCAGGCCTACATTCTCTCTGGTGAAAGATGTGCCATAGTTCAATGAAAAATCACCAAGGCTTGTTGCGAACAAAGACGTATTGGAAAGCGTCGCACCCCAGCGTGTCTGGCCTGTATAATAATCGACGAGCCCGATCGGGTAGCCTGAAGAATACAGAGATGAATTGATACGCAAATCCATTTTTGTGAGAAATGTATCAAGCCGCACATCAATGAGGTCACTATCATCAGGCTTCCAGCCATAGCGGCCTGTATAAGTGTCCAGATCAATTTTATTAAGAAAGCCCTGATATGGCACACCGCCAAACAGAGATAATTGGGTTGGCATGATCTCGCCGTATTCGCTGAGATATTTGGTATAGCCAAGCTCCAGCGAATGTCCGCCATCCCAGCGAAAATTCCCTTTTAACATCCAGGATGTATTGTCTGTCGAAGTATTGAGCACTTCTTCGCCAGGGCGGAATTTGCTGAGGTCGGCATCATATCCATGTGTGCCCGCGTGGTAATTTCCGGTTTTACGTCGGGCATAGGCTGCGACTATATCGAAATTCTCGGATGTTTTTGCAATGGCAACGCTGCCATTACCTGATGTCGGGACAAATGCGCCAGGGCGATCCAAACCAGTATCATTATTGCTGCCTTGTCCCGCAGGCGTGCCGAGAGCAGGAACTGCCGAACTATTGGAAACAAAGCCTCCTTTGAGACGTGCACCAAAAGTCTCACCGGGCAGAAGAATATCCTCCGCCTTGATTGTGCTGATGCGTACCACACCACCCGTTGCGCCGGTAGCATCTGCACCGTTGCTTGGCCCTTTTTCAATAGCCATGCCACCAATGAAATCGGGATCAATATAAGAACGTGATTGCGATCCGTTATAACCGCGATACACAGACACTTCCTGCGAAGCGCCATCCACGATGACCGGTACGCGCCCTTGCCCCTGCATACCGCGGATATTGACATCAACACCGCCGGAGTTGCGTGATTCCCCGTTCAGAACGCCCGGAATGCCGGAAAAAATATCCCCCGGTGATGTGCCACGCCGTGCTTCGATCTCATCAGCGGATATATAGGCGCTTGATCCTGGCGTTTGATATGGTGCGTCCGCAGCGCTTATACCGGTTCCGCCCGAAATTGTAATTGTATCAAGGAGAACAGTGCCTTCATCGACAGCGCCGAGACGATTACCGGACGTTTGAGCCGGATTGATTATCAGTGCGGTTGAAGCGCCGCTGAACCGATAGGTCAGATTTGTTCCTTCAAGAAGTTGTTCCAGTCCGCTGGCCGCTGAATATGTGCCCTGTAAGGTGTTTGAACGGATGTTTGATGGTAACGCTCCGTCAAAGGCAACATCTACGCCGGTAACCGCAGAAAAACGGACTAACGCCTGTGCCAATGGCTGTGGCGGAATGGAGAAACTGTAAGGTGTTGTCGCCTGAGCAAAAGCATCTGTCGCCCCATATGGTACCAATGCAAGATATAATGCCGATGCAAGCAGTGTGGTTTTGAAGACCTGCTGGATTTTCGAACCGGATTCAGTTCGTGCTACTATTGCCAGCATAAACGTCTCCTTCAAAAGATTTCGGCCGTATTAAAAGGCGCCTCTATCTATAAGGACGAAGAGCTGGTCGAAAAATCCCGGTCAAAAAATGGACAAAATAAAATAATTTAAAGCGGACGAATAAGGGTGAGTAATGGCGTCCAGTTTTCGACGCGGACCGGCAGTGCCTCGGCGAGTTTTTGCGTGAGTTGATCCGTTCTTTCAATATTGATGATCAGAGTTACCGGTCTTTGTGCCAATGCAGCATCGGTGACGATGATTTTTCCGCGTTGCCATTGTTCCAGCTCTTTAATAACCTCGCCAAGCGGACGGGAAATAAAGACAAGACGACCATCAAGCCACGACAGCCTCGTATCAAGCTCGGCTGGTTCCGGAATGCTGAGATTATTCCCGCGACTTCGCACCGCATAACGCTCTTCGACCTCTACGGACTGCGAAGGAGTCTCCACTCTGACCGAGTGCTCAGAGACGACGACACTTACGCCGTCATCTTCGTGACGTACGGAAAAAGCAGTGCCAAGCGCTGTGGTATTCACATGCATCGCGCTGACCGTAAAGGGACGTGTATTATCCGGAGCAACGTCGAAAAACGCCTCGCCGGCGATAAGTTTCACCAGACGCTTCTGCTCTGTGAAATGAACTGAAACCGAACTCGCTGACGACAATCGCAGCTTCGATCCGTCAGGCAAAACCGCGGCTTCCACCTTACCGGTTGCACTATAATAATCGGGCCGGTTTACACTGAATTGATAATACCCACCGCCTGCTTAAAGCAATGCGAGGCCTGTAGCGCCACCCTTCAACAGTTTTCTCCGGGAAAGCTGCGTTTGTGACAGATCCGGCACCATGCCTGCACCGCTCCATAACTGTTCAAGCCGGGAGTATGCTTGCGCATGGCGGCTATCAGCCTCCAGCCAGACTCTGAAACCTGCCAGTTCAGCCTCTTCAACATGTTCTTCCAGAAGCAATGCAAACCAATGTGCCGCTTGATTGGAAATATTCTCTTCTTCTGATTTAGACACAATTCACTTCCGGCAGATAAATATCAGAGCGATGAGCAGACCCCGCTTAACGTGGATGCATCCTGAAAATATGAAGCGGTTTTCCGGCAAGCGACACGAAGCAAAAAACGCCGGTCAGTAACGATCAAAAGATGATTTTTCAGCCTGCAAATTTTTAAGCGCTGTCACCATGTGATTGAATGCTGTTTTAGGTGAGATACCAAGCTGCACACCAATCTGAGCATATGTCATGCCCTCGATACGATACAAAATAAAGACCTGCTGTGCGCGTGGCGGCATGTTCGCGATAATCTTCTGCAATCGCAGGAGCTCTTCACGAGAAATGAGATGCTGTTCGGCAGATGGCGCATTATCCTGAACCCACTCAAGCTCTTGCACATCGACAATGACGGGAGCGAGTTGAAGTCGTCTGCGATAATCAAATGCAATATTCCGGCCGGTGCGTATAAAGTAGCCTTTGAGATCTTGGACATCGCCAAGAATGCCTTTTCGCTCCCACAATCTGACGAAAGTGTCCTGCACAAGGTCCTGTGTTTCCACACGGTCTTTAAGGCAGCCGTCAATGACCTTTGTCAGCCTTGTTCGTACGGAGAAAAATACCTCAACGAAATACGACCCATCCTTCTTATTATGATCGATGGTTTGCAAGCGAGACTCTCTGAGGCAGATGGGTTTCAATTAATTGTTGAGTTATATAATCATGTTTTTTCGGAAATTGAAGCCGTTTTCTGCTATTCGAAAAGTTTAATCACGAGCAGGAGTTATAAAGCACGGATATTTCGGCTTAACCGCAGCCTTAGGCATACCGGACATTCATACATCTTCGACGCGGCGGGCGCCAAGTGACGGATACAGTGCCGAGACGGTTCTTTAGCCTCCGAAATAACGTCGCCTGCAGTAAAATAGCGTTGCCTTTTCGTCGTTCTCACGAATATTGATGACCCGCCCGAAGAAGACGCGGTGCGTCGCCTGCTCAATGGCATTGGTGAGCTCGCACTCGAAACTTACCGATGCGTCGGCCAGTACCGGCACACCCGTGAGACCTTTTTCCCATTCGCCAAACACAAACCGGTCCGCAACTGGCGTCTTGCCGCCAAAGACATCCGAGATCTCCTCCTGACCCGGCGTCAACGTGTTCACGCAGAAATGGCGCGCGTTGTCAAAAGCCGGAAAACACGAGCTTGTCCGATTGATGCAGACAAGAAGCGTTGCCGGTGTATCGCTGACGCTGCAGACTGCCGAGGCGGTAAAACCGTAGCGCTTGCCGCCAAAAACAGTGGTGACGACGCTTACGGCTGAGCCGAGCCGCGACATACCATTGCGGAATGCCGCCCTGTCCACGATTTCCAGAGGTTGATCAAATATATCCATTCGGTCCCCGTATCGGGTTGAAGTGTGGGAGATGGCCGCTAGAGCGGTTTACGTCCGGATTGGATCATAGCGCTCGCTCTAGATTCTTAATTTGGTCGCATTATCACGGGCGTCAAATTGATCCAACTTGACAGTGAAATGCTCTAACGGCCAATTCCGGAGTGCGGATTTCGTGAAACCGCGTATTTGTTCACTGAACAAAAGACATTGCTTGCAGCGCTAAAGCGCCGTGTGCCAGACTTGGCACACAAAACTCGCTCTAACACTTTAAAATGAGAGCATAATTTTACCTTAAACTGATCCAGGTTTAAGGAATTATGCTCTAGGCAGTGAGTTCTCTGCGGACGATTTCTGCGCCCGCGCTCAAGGCCTGAAGCTTACCCATAGCGATGGGCCGGGAGAGTGGGGCCATGCCGCAATTGGTGCAAGGATAAAGCTTGTCAGCATCAACAAATTGAAGCGCTTTTCGAAGCGTTTGAGCAACTTCCTCAGGCGTCTCAATGGTGTTGGATGCCACGTCGATGGCGCCGACCATCACCTTCTTGCCGCGGATAAGCTCGATCAGATCCATCGGGACGTGGGAGTTCTTACATTCCAGAGAGATCATACCGATGCTGGATTGCTGCAGCTTGGGGAATGATTCCTCGTATTGCCGCCACTCTGACCCAAGCGTGCTCTTCCAATCCGTATTGGCTTTAATGCCGTAGCCGTAGCAAATATGCACGGCAGTCTCACATTTGAGACCTTCGATTGCGCGCTCCAGCGTGGCGACACCCCAATCATTCACCTCATCAAAGAAGACATTGAAGGCAGGCTCGTCGAACTGGATGATGTCGACACCAGCAGCCTCCAGCTCTCTGGCTTCCTCATTAAGGATTTTGGCGAATTCCCAAGCCAGCTTTTCGCGACTCTTGTAGTGGGCATCATAGAGAGTATCGATCATGGTCATGGGACCCGGCAGGGCCCATTTGATCGGCTGCGTGGTATGCTGACGCAAAAATCTGGCGTCCTCGACGAAAACCGGTTTCTGGCGTGACACAGCCCCGACGACAGTCGGTACGCTCGCATCGTAACGGTTGCGGATTCGCACGGTCTCGCGCTTCTCAAAATCCACGCCTTCGAGATGTTCGATGAAAGTCGTCACGAAATGCTGACGTGTCTGTTCGCCATCGCTGACGATATCAATACCTGCATGTTGCTGGTCGGCCAGTGACAGCCGCAAGGCGTCCTGCTTGCCTTCCAGTAATTCCTCATTCTGCAGTTTCCAGGGCGACCAGAGTTTTTCAGGCTGGGCGAGCCAAGAGGGTTTAGGCAGGCTGCCTGCGGTCGATGTAGGGAGAAGTGTTTTCAAGATAGGTGACCTCTGTTTCGTTGCAGTCAGGCGACGTCGTAAGCGGACCATTGGTCGAGAACGGTCCGGTATGGCTTGATGAAATTTTCCTCGGTGAATTTGCCCTGCTCCACAGCCAACCGGCTGCGCTCTTCACGATCGTAAACAATGCGTGTCAGCGAATAATCCCCGTGTTTCAAATTCGGCCGGTAAACCGCGCCTGCAGCAGCGTTGGCATTGTAGATTTCAGGCCGATAAATTCTCTGAAACGTCTCCATCGTACTGATGGTGCTGATCAGCTCGAGATTGGAATAATCGCCAAGCAGGTCGCCGATAAAATAGAAAGCCAAAGGCGCAACGCTGCCTGCCGGCATGAAATAGCGAACCTGCATCCCCATTTTTGCGAAATACTGATCTGTCGACGAGGATTCATTCTGCCGGTATTCGGTGCCCATTATGGGATGATGATTGTCAGTGCGATGATAGGTCTTGCTAGTCGAAGCACTGATGCAGATGACGGGCGCCTTGCCGAAGTGGGATGCATATGTCTCTGAGCGCAGGAAAGATTTGAAAAGTTTTCCATGCAGATCGCCGAAATTGGCCGGAATGCTGAATATAGGCTGGTTCTGATTGTGCTCGGGAAGAACAATACTGAAGTCGTAATCACGCACATAGGACGAGAAGTTGTTTCCAACGATACCGTCGATGCGCTCATTGGTTTTCTGGTCGACAATGGTTGTCTTGAGGATTTCAATCAGCGGGAATTCATCGCCAGCAATCCCCAACGTGACGGAAATAATGTCCAGCTCGACCGAATAGCGATCACCTTGGGGGTTATCCCAATGCGCCAAGGCATTGAACCGGTTGTCGATCATCCGCAAGGTGTTGCAGAGGTTCTCACGACGACGATCGCCTCTGGCCAGATTGGCAAAATTGGTGGTGATGCGCGTGTTTTCCGAGGGAAGATAATCCTCGTTAAACGGAATGCTCTTGATAGCGAAATTGAAGTTCTGCGACATATTCTGCCCCAATGGAGTTGGGGGGCATGGGTCTGCGGACACATAGCAGTGCAGGCCGCGATGCGGCCTCCGCTACGGCACACTGGGACACCCCGCCCGTGGACGTTCTTTCGCCAAGGCAGGTCTCCTGGCTCACGGGTCATCGCTTCCGTCCGTCTTCCCGGGTTAAATCCCAGTGACATGCTGGACGTCAGCTCGCCGCTTACAGTTGCGGGGGCAGCGCCGGCTTTTCCGCATAATACGGAGCACCGGCTTCCCTCTTAGCTCCGGTACGCTGCAGGCAACGACCGGAGAACCTAGGCATCTCTACCTAGCTGCAATCGCAACGAAGTGTCAAGCGCATATAAAGATATTTTTATATCTCCAAGTCTCAAAGTGTGGACACACCTGCGCGAGTGAAGAAAATTCAAGACAGGATCAGTGCAAGCCAAAAGCGACATCAAAAGAAAAGCAGACAGCGCGCACATAAGCAGCACCAGATTGGCTATGCCTTATGATCCGCCGCAGCCGCTATTCACCCGATGCAATGACTCAGGTTCTCTTGCTGTAATATCGATTTCTGCTGCGATTGATTTGGTCGTACAGAATGAGAGGGATAGATTATCCTTCGCCTCAATTATGACGGCATCACAAAACTTGCATAGCCATCGCCAAGCGTCTTGTTAAGGAAACGCACATATTGATCATAGACCTGATCTGCGGCCGTTATTCGCCCAAAAACAGGCGCTTCAAAAACCCTTATCGGGATGAGTGCTAAAGGCACGGATACCGGTGTCAATTGTGCGCCCTGCCCTGCACGCAATGTCGTGAGAATACCATACATTTCACCTGCGATACTCGGACGCGAAAGCACCGCCATGCGGTATTGTCCGTATGTATTGGTCACAAGATAGACATGACCTGAAAGATGCGGAACTGAGACACATCCGTGCTGCGAAAATGACGCGTCGGTGCGCTCACGTTCTTCAAATTTCAGATGTGTGCTTCCGGCATCCCAGACGATATCCGTGCAATAAGCAAAAATATCGCTGCTATTACCAAAAGAAGGACGAAGCGTGAGGAATGTTCCCTCAAGCCAGGAAACGGCAGCGCGTGAATAGGCACCAAGTTCTTCCGCCGCATGTCCGTTGGCAGCGGCTGGCTTTGGCTTTTCTGTTTCCGTCTGATCGCGCAGTTCAAATCCCATCGCCTGCTCAAGCCGGATAATCGTCGCAAGCGTGAAAGGCCGATGCCCTGAGAGCGCTTTTTCAAGTGTCGAGAGACTGATACGTGCCTCATCCGCCAGATGCTGGCGCGAAATCCTGCGACGCGCGATCTCCTCACGCACACGTTCAGCAACGCGGAGATTCAATTGATCGGACAAAACCGCATCGTGCTGAGACATGAGAACTTCCTGAATCCGTACTTTCTTTCACAATTCCACACATAGGCGGAGCCTGCAAGGTGGCTTGCGGCAAAGTACGGACAAAACTTGGCAAAGCTTACGCTGGTGAGGAAACAGCACTCCGGCGCAAATTGTCTCCAGTTATCCGACAGATACAGGAGCTTATAATGTCGCCTGCCATCAGACAGTCCCACAACAACGCAAGGGCAATCAGCCTGTCTCAGTTCTGCAAATTCATCTGGTTTGTGAATATGCTGTTACTGCCAATCCTGGCCGTTGTCCTTTCGCTTCTCAACGTAGCTTCCGCCCGTGCTGAACAGCCAGCCTATGTAACACCGAATGCGGTGCAAAGCGGTAGCCTGCTGCTTCAGAGCGGTGAAGCCGGCCAATATATCGAAGCACCACGACTTGCCAGTGATTTCAACATTGATGTCAGCGGCCCCACCGCCCGCGCCCGTCTCAGTCAGGTTTTTGAAAATCCGACCAATGGCTGGGTTGAAGGGCTTTATGTCTTTCCTCTGCCTGAAGACAGTGCTGTCTACTCCCTGAAGATGATTGTCGGCGACAGGGTTATCGTTGCCGACATCAAGGAAAAACAGGCAGCACGCGAAATCTATAAGAAGGCGAAAAGTGAAGGCAAGAAGGCTGCTCTTATCGAACAACAGCGCCCCAACATCTTCACCAATGCGGTTGCCAATCTTGGTCCGAATGAAAAACTTGTCATTCAGATCGAATATCAGCAGGCCGTTCGCCTGAGCGATAATCGCTTTTCTCTGCGTGTGCCGCTTGTTGTTGCACCGCGCTATAATCCTGAAAGCAGCGACCCGATTGTTGAAACCGCAGATATGCAGGGCGGCTGGGGGCAGCAGAAAGCAAAACCAGCGCAAGGTTCAGACAACAGAGCCATTGAAACACCCCTGATTATGCCAAATGAAGACCGCATTAATCCGGTGACAATCACTATCAATCTCAAAGCCGGTTTCCCCGCTGCCAATATTAAGAGCCTGTATCACCCTGTCAAAATCGATCAGCAAGGCGAACTGGCCTCAACAATTACTCTGGATGGCAAGGCCACGGCCGATCGTGATTTCGTTCTCGAATGGCAGGCTGCTGAATCCGAAATGCCTACTGTCGGCTTGTTTCGTGAACATGTTGGCAATGACAATTATCTGCTGGCCTACATAACCCCGCCGCGCATCAAAAGCCCTGTGAATGAAACACGGGAAATCATCTTTGTTATCGACAATTCCGGTTCGATGGGTGGCACTTCGATCAAGCAAGCCAAAGCCAGTCTCGATTATGCCCTCTCCCGCCTGAAACCTACTGATCGTTTCAACGTCATTCGTTTTGATGACACGCTGACCAAGTTTTTCGATGACTCTGTTCCTGCCACAGCGCTCAATATTACCAATGCACGCGACTATGTCTCTGCACTTGAAGCGGTTGGCGGCACAGAAATGCTGCCTGCTTTGCACGCGGCACTTGATGACAGCCACCAAAAGGATGGCTTGCGCCAGATCGTGTTTCTGACCGATGGCGAGATCAGCAATGAACGACAAATGCTTGATGTCATCGCATCCCGCCGCGACCGCTCCCGTCTCTTTATGGTTGGCATCGGCTCGGCACCCAACACCTATCTGATGAACAAAGCATCTGAACTTGGCCGTGGCACCTTCACACATATCGGCGCGGTGGAAGAAGTCGACCAGCGCATGCGCGAACTGTTTGATAAACTCGAAAGTCCGGTTGTCACCAATGTAAAAACCAGTTTCTCACAGGAGGGCATCAGCCTGACACCGGGTCTGCTTCCTGATCTTTATCAGGGTGAACCATTGGTGCTCGCTGCACGTACCAAACAGGTCAGCGGCACAATGACGGTTGAAGGCACAGTCGGAAGCCGTCCATGGACAGTGACCCTGCCGCTTGATGCAGCCAGTCCGGCGGAAGGTATTTCCAAGATCTGGGCACGTCGCAAGATCGACGATGCTGAAGTGGACATGAAGCTCGGCAAGATCACTGAGCTGGCAGCCGATACGCGTATCCTCAGCCTCGCATTAGAGCATCATTTGGTAACACGTCTCACAAGTCTTGTTGCCGTCGATCAGACACCGAGCCGCCCAGCAAATACCCCACTCACCCGCGCCGACATTCCTTTGCAGCTTCCTGCCGGTTGGGACTTTGAGACACTGTTCGGTGCTCGTGCAGACCGTAGCGTGCTTGATCATGCCGATGCAGGCAAAGAGCAGATATTGGCTCGAGGCAAGAACCGTACTGCCGCACCGAATATTCCGGCACCCGCCATGTCACTGCCGCAAACCGCAACTCCGGCAATGCTGAATATGCTTCAAGGATTAGGCATTATGTTTATCGGGTTTCTCATCTTCTGG
>NZ_ANNO01000258.1:0-28899 GCF_000409565.1 Pseudochrobactrum sp. AO18b | reverse complement strand
CCCCTCTCATATTGCTGTCGATTGTGGTGATGGCCTGCGGCTTTATTCTTCTCGGTCAGGGGGTGTGGATCCATGCAAAAGCCTATGCAGCTCAGTTCCTGCTTGAGCGTGCCTTTACCCAGAGTATTGCAACAGGTGAAAAGGTTAAACCGTGGGCATGGGCGGACACATGGCCGGTAGCACGTATCGAAGCGCCGCGTCTGGCTGCATCAGCAATCGCTCTCAACGGTGCAAGCGGACAAGCTCTGGCTTTTGGGCCCGGTCATCTCCAGAACACACCCAAAGCCGGTGAGACAGGAACGGCAGTTTATGCCGCCCACCGCGACACGCATTTTGCTTTTCTTAAAGATATTGAGAAAGGCGATCTTATTCGCATTACCCGCACTGACGGTAAAACTTATACCTATCGTGCCATGCAAATGAGTGTTGCGCGTTGGGATGAGGCGCAGATCGATATTCACGCAGCGGGTTCTCAGCTGGTTCTTGCAACCTGCTATCCCTTTGATGCGGTTACACAAGGTCCGCTTCGTTATCTCGTTTATGCCACTTCAATCCAGTGATTTGAAATTGCTGCAGACAAGCAATTTTCATGGGGATACCGCACGACCCTGACATTTATGTTTTTTGAATGAACGATGGGATCTGTTCACAGCACAACAATGTCCCGTAATTTCAACAAGTTGTAATTCTCCTGAGTCTTTGGCACGCTAAAGCATCGACCATCTGATTGGGTATTGTCGGCGCCGGTCAGGCAAAGATCGGCTGGGATGTCGCCGGGTACAGAAATGGGAAACCTCTCCCGCCTTCTCTGGCAATTTAGCTCTTGGAGCATAATAAACCTAATCTGCCCTTCCTTCTCACACCCCATATTTCTGTCGATCACAACCGCTTGTTTCAAGTTCAAGAGCTGACTTTAAAGAGGTAATGTTGCCGTAACAGTCGAATTCTAAACATCACTCCAATTCGATGCTTCACCTAAAAGCAGGTGATATAGAGATGGAGATGTTCTTTGAAAAGAAAACTATCAAGAAAATTCTATGAAAAACCATTCGAAATTTTCGTAATATTCATCGGAATTTGCCTTGCAAATATTGTAAATAATCACAAGATTTCCACGCCGTCATACGAAATCACAGACAAATCCATCTCAACAAATGGATTAAATCTATGATTTATAAAAAAATCAGATCCGCAATAAATTTTATGCTTTTAACGATCATACCCGTATCTTTACTATGGGGTCCAATCGCCATAGCTATAATATCGAGAATAGATTCACTTTGATATTGATCGCTTAACCTGCGGGGAAGGTCAAACTCACGACCAATCCCCGACCATCCACATCGGATAATGCCACCGATCCATTATGGGCGCTCATAATCTGGGATACAATTGCAAGTCCCATCCCCGCCCCTTCAACCGCAGTACCCGCCCCTCTCACAAAAGGCTTCAGCATACTGCTCCGCTCTGCATCGGGAATACCCGGCCCCCTGTCAGTAACGCGCAATATGCAAGGATGAAGCACTTCGATCACCAGCATTTCTGTTCCTTGCGCATGGCACAGCGCATTCATGATTAAATTATCCAGCGCCACCCGAAGCGCCGCCTCTGAACCGGAAATGATTATCCGTTCTTCAGGTGCTTTGAACTCAATCTCCACGCCCTGCTTGAGAGCAGCCGGAACATGCTCAGCAACAATTTGACGGGCTGCATGCGCGAGATCAACCGGAGCAAATGCCAATGACTGGCCGGACAACCGCGCCAGTTGCAAAGAAGTCGTTACGATTGAAGCCAGACGCGCCGTATCCCGTATCAGAACTTCGCGTATTGCCGGCTCTTCTATCTTTTCCAGTTTTATTCTCAGCTTGGTCAACGGCGTTCGCAACTCATGCGATGCACTGGCAAGAAAAAAACGCTGCGCTTCAAACGCATCATCAATACGCGACAGAGCCGTATTAAATGCAGCAACCATCGGCTTTAATTCCGAGGGAGTATCACGATCTGAAATACTGCGGCCATTGGGCAGGCCGTCAATCTTTTCCGCAGAGTTTACAACCCTCCTTACAGGCGATGCAATGACACGCTTAACCGCTATCGCCGCAATCGTCGCCGTAGCGACCAGCACAACCCCAAGCAAATGATACAAGCCCTGAGAGCCTATTCCCCATAATGCAACGAAAATTGTTTGCACTCCGGTAAATGAAACACCGCCCAGCACAACAAATGCCTGAGGATTGGCGTCATCAACAAGGCGCAGCCCTTGATAGGTTACTTCACCCGTTGTGTAATGAAACTGAAATGAAGATATTTGATCAGAAACTGTATTAAGTGCCTTCTGAACAGACGGTGGTACAACCCCATGGGTTATCGTCTGAGTTCCGTCACTCAGCAAATACCAAAAATCCGGTTGCTGCTCTGCAGAACCAATAATATCGGCAGATATGCCGCCAATATTAAGTTTTAACTGACCTGAGGACGTATAGGACTTACTGGACTGCAGTAGTTTTCCCAGAATATCCAGAGGTACAGTTTGCCGGCCCTCCGTATCCGAAGATAACAATAAAAACGTGAGTGTTAATATTGTACTGATTGTCATCATCAGCGCCATGCCGATAACAAGCATAACGACAACCGGAAAAGCGATGGAGCGCATGAATTTCATTCCTGCACCATCATGTAACCTATACCGCGAATAGTGCGTATTGTTACATTGCACTTCGCTTCCCGCAGACGCCGCCGCAGTCTCGACACATGGGAATCTATGACATTAGAGCCCAGTTCATCATCAAGGCCATAAACGGAAGCTTCCAGATTATCACGCTGGACAACACGCCCCGCCCGTCTGATGAGCGCCTCTAAAATAGCAAGCTCACGTCTTGGAGTATTCATAATACTCCCCTCAACCATGGCGGAACGGTTGATAAGATCAAATGATAAATTGCCGAACTGCGTGCATCCGGTCTCATCCAGATTATATCTGCGAAGCACAGCCCGCGCTCTGGCAATAAGCTCCATTGGTTCAAATGGTTTACTGATATATTCATCCGCGCCTTTATCCAGAGCCGCAACAATATCAGCCGGATCATCTAATGCTGTTAATATCAGAGTAGCTGGTCGCGGCCGAAGCTGCCGTAAAGTGGGCAGCAGAGACAGACCGTCACCATCCAGAAGATGACGGTCGATAATTGCCAGATCAAATTTGAAAGCAAGCAAAGCAGACTCTGCATCTGCAACGGTGTCAAATGTGTCCGCAACACCAATGGATGCCTCCATCATAGCCTTCAGCGAGGCCGCCAATTCACGATCATCTTCTACTATCAGAATATGCATGAGCCGCCATTGATATGATCAGAGTCAAATTGATTGCACATTGCGAACACCAACACTTTTAGCATGTTTTCAGGGGCGCTTAGCTGACCACATTAAAAAACGTATCAGTAAAAACGGACAACCGGAACTAGAGAAGATCCCCGCGGGAAACACCATATGCCGGAGGCGGATATGCCCTTCTCAAATGGTCTTTGTCGGACATATCCAGGCGCTGCACACATTGCGCATAGGCATCTGTTCCGGGAAGAAATCCGTATTCGTTACAACGGCCTCTATAGTCTGTTGTCTCGCAGCCCATCAGCGCCATCAGGAGACCTATCGCAAAATAATTACGCATAATATCCTCAATAAGTTTATATATGTCAGCATATGACCAATCCCGTCTGAACATTACGGCAACGTTACGTGGCAGGTGCCAAGCTATAAATAATCATGCCTGTCAGGGAGTTGATTGCGCAGACAGGCTGCTTTGTTTTGGCGCAGAGAGGGATTTAGAGCCTTTATCTGTCCATGACGGAGGCGCTCCCAATGAAGCGCCGATCGCCCCCAAAACACCCGGTTGACGACCGAAATTCTCGCAAAGAACCGATCCCGGCCTTCCGCCCAGTTTTGTGCGAATTTCATATCCGGACGGCAAACGAAGGTCAAAATTACCCGGCTCCTTACCCTCGATAATCAGTCTGGAAAATTCAGAACCAAAAGCCGCAGCCAAATCATAGGCATCCCCCACCTGCGACACACGCGCCTCACTGGTGAATGAGTTTGCCCCCTTCGACCAGACGATTGCCGCAACCTGAGCCCCTTGCGGATCCGTAGCCTCCGCCTCAACAGCCAGTCCGCCCAGCCCGAACGGCAATCGCGGAACCCCTACAGGTAAGGCAATGGCTGTACCGATAGAAATCGCCTTTGCAGCGCCCGCAATACCAGACTTTGTAGGCACAACATCGGTAATAACGGTACGGATTGTGAGATCAGCCGGCTCACCGGTAGGAACAATTTTATATTTTTCACTCAGAGTGTAGCAAACAGCGCGATCGATCGCATTTGCCAGCAGGGTTCTGTCCTGTACTTTATCAACGCGCCGTTCAGCAGAATTTATAAAGGACGTCGGAAATATACTTACGGTTCTTACTTTTTTTAACACGCCAAAATTCAAGTAAAGTTTTTTCTTGGCAAACTTTCCTTTCGGCTCACTTAAATTACTATAGGAAGTAAGAGTCCCCCCCTCTTTTAAGGGAACACTCGCACAACCACTTAACAGGACGATAATCGGAAAATATTTTATCAGGTTTGATGTATTTTTTTGTAACGACCAAGTTATTGTTTTTCCGAAATTTATTTTGTTGCTCCGCACGACCGGTAACCCCGCTTTTTAAACAGCAATTCGGGGAGCAACCTGACCTTTGTACCTTGCGGCAACATTACGCAAATTATAACAATGAATTTTCCTTGAGTGATTTCATTACAAATATCGTAATATTACGGTAATGTTCCGATGTTCTTTTTCAAAAAAATTGAACAGGTGCACAATGTACATAGCTCTTATGCTAATCATTCTTACAGTATATTTAATAATTTTGACCGGAATATTGTTAATAGCAATTTGAAAATTCCAAAACAATAAACAGTTTATCCTCAATTTGCTTACAGATCTGCGTATTGCGCTCAATCATATTGCTCTATCGCTCCAGTTGCCGCCGCTTCTCAACCAAAAAATCAACGAAAACGCGCAGTTTTGCAGGCATCTGATCCCGTGAGGGAACATAGAGGTTGAAACCATCAAAGGGCGGACACCAATCTTCCATCACGCGCACCAGAGCGCCGGATGCAAGATGCTGACTGACAGCAAAGTCCAGATGCATCACCAGACCTATTCCCTGAAGCGCAGCATTCAGCATGACATCATCATTATTCGTGGCGAATGTTCCGGCAGGCTGGAACAGCCTTTCCTCCCCTGTAAGCGGATCGGTCAATTCCCAGCGGAATACAGCTCCGCTACCCGACAGACGAAAACCGAGGCAATTGTGCTGTGTCAGATCCCTGAACACTCTTGGCGGAGGATTAGCTGCAAAATAAGCAGGTGAACCAACCACGGCAAGAGAAACCTGCGGAGTGACCGGTACTGCAATCATCGTGTCTGTCACACTTTCACGCAGGCGAATACCCGCGTCACAGCCTTCCCGAATAATGTCACCTAACCCGTCATCGACAAATAACTCAACGCGAACCTCAGGATACCGGCGGGCGAACTCTCCGAGATACGGCTCAATAAAATGATGCGTGACAACCCGCGGCGCATTCAGCCGGATTTCACCGCTTGGCTTTTCGCGTGCCTCACCGACAGCGACGACCGCATGTGATATCATTGCAAGACCCGGTTCGATCTGGGAAAGTAATTTCCGGCCGTCATCTGTCAGCGATACCGAACGTGTCGACCGGTTAAGCAGACGAACGCCGAGCTGCTGCTCTAACATTCTGATCGTTTGCGACAAAGCCGATGGCGAAATACCGATACGACCAGCCGCACGAGTATAGTTCCCTTCGCGGGCAACCTCCGCAAAGGCAGCAAGAGCAGGCAGAAGATTACGATCCATTATACGCTCATTATGAATTACAGCTTCAAACTGATTGAAGGATGCCCCCATTTTTCCGTTAGGTCGAGTGGATTATGTTAAATTCATGAAATGAATATACGGAGCAGAATAATGAAGAAAATTGCAATCCTTGGCGCAAGCGGTCAGATCGCACAGCATGTGATTGATATGCTGGCAGAACGCGGCGACACAGAGATGACGCTGTTTCTTCGCGATGTGAGGAAGCTTGGTCGGGATATTCCTGACAATGCCCGCGTGATTGAGGGCGATGTTCACGACACTGCCAAGCTGAGAGATGCCGTGAGCGGTCAGGATGTGGTTTATGCGAACCTCGCCGGAGATGTCGATGCGCAAGCTGCAGCCATTATCACCGTCATGAAAGATGCCGGTTCGCGGAAGCTGATTTTCTGCACAACGCTTGGCATTTATGACGAAGTACCCGGCAAATTCGGTGCGTGGAACAACCGGGAAATCGGTGAATATTTACCACCATATCGCAAGGCTGCCGATCTCGTGGAGGCATCAGGTCTGGATTATGCCGTCCTGCGCCCTGCCTGGCTGACCGATGCAGACGAAGTCACCTACGAAACAACTGAGCGCCACGAGCCTTTTAAAGGCACAGAGATCGCACGCAAAAGCGTGGCAGCCTTGGTCGTAAAACTAACCGAAACGACCGGTGCACTTGGCAACCGTAATATCGGCATTAACAAACCAAACACCGATGGCGACAAACCTGCCTTCATGTAAACCGGCCAGTGAGAATGTCACTCGCCTCCGCAATTAAGGAGATCACATCATGGAAACCGTGAAAATCCGCAATCACGATATGTATTGGGATATCGCCGCCGATATCCACTTCCCGCCGCATTTCGACAAAACGAAGAAATATCCGGCCATCATCAGCGCACATCCGATCGGAAGCTGCAAAGAACAAACCTCGGGCAATGTCTATGGCGCAGCGCTGGCCAAAGAAGGCTTTGTTGTCATCGCCTTTGATGCAAGCTTTCAGGGTGCAAGCGGCGGTGAGCCGCGCTTTATCGAAGACCCGACACTGCGTGTCGAAGATTTCCGCCATGTTACCGATTATCTTGTGACGCTTCCTTATGTCGATGAAGAACGCATTGGTGTACTCGGCATTTGTGGTGGCGGCGGCTATTCAATCAATGCTGCAATGACTGAGCGCCGCATCAAGGCGGTTGGCACCGTTACCGGCGCGAATTATGGCCGTCTGATACGCGGTAATTTCACTGCCCTCAATCCGATCGCCGCGCTGGAAGCAATGGCCAGACAACGTACAGCTGAAGCGCGCGGCGCAGAGCTTCACGTTGACAATCTGCTTGCCAGTTCTGTTGAGGAAGCCCGCGCTGCGGGCATCACTGATCGCGATCCGCTGGAGGCAACTGATTACTATCGCACCCCGCGCGGTCAGAAACCCAACGGTCTGAACCGCTCGCTCCTGTCGCATCAGGCAGCAGCCGTTGGCTGGGATGCCTTTCATCTGGCGGAAGTACTCCTGACACAGCCGCTTTGCATCGTGGTCGGTGATAAGGTCGGCGCATTCGGCGCCTATCGCGACGGCTGCGAGATTATTGAACGCGCGGCCTCCAAACAGAAGGAGCTTGTGGTTCTCGAAGGCTGGTCACATTACGACCTGTATGACAAGGACGAACCGGTCAGGCTGGCACTTGCCAAGCTCGTTCCGTTCTACAAGGAAAATCTCTAAGCACGCTCAGGCGGCTTCTAACTTCACAATCCTGATGAATGTTACAATCCGTGCTCAGCAATATAAATCCTTGGAATTTTGAAAAATACCGCAGAAACAATACGGGCAGCTTTCGCTGCCCGTATTGTTATTATCCGTATAGTGATCCGGCTCAGAACTTGCCGATAAAGTTCACAAACATGCCACGGTCATCAAGGCTCAGGTCACGCAGATCATCCGAAAAGCGGCCGAAATTATAACCGGCACCAACTTTGAAGTTCTCGCCCACATGACGATAAACCGCTGCCAGCGCACCAAAATCGGTGGTTTTGGCTTCCGGCATATGCATCACACGACCTTCAAGCAGCAGATCCCACTTTTTAACTACATGCAGATCGGCACGGATAACACCCAGATGGGCGGATGAACGCTGCCAGTCCTTGTCAAATTTATGATCATTTTCTGCCGGACGGTATTTCACGTCACCAATACGGAAACCGTATTTGGCACCGACTGAAAGCCACGACACCAGATCATAGGTAAAGTCTGCCGACAGAATATGGCTGCGTTGTGCAGGTGCATATTTATAATTGGAAACACCACTGCCTAACTGGCCATTGCCCGGCATGTCATAGAGCCAGCTATATTTGAACAGCGCATTCAGGCGGTCATTTTCCACCGGACGATAGGCATAACCGAATGAGGCTTCAACATAATCCGTGTTCTGGAATGAAGTGACATCCGATTTCGTATCCGAGAGAACCGCATCCACACTGACCAGTGCACGCCAGTCCGGATTGGTCTTCCATGAATAGGCACCGGCCAACAGATAGGTGTTCTGGTCACGGGTATGATCGTCTGAGCGCTCGACACGCACTTCACCACGCAAACGACCGGTAATGCCGCGTTCTTCGTCCTTATAGCCGATGGCCAGCGACGGCGCATAACGGTCAAAGTCAGAATATTCAACGCCAGAGGAATTTGTGGTGTTGTCGCGAACACGGCCACCTTCAAAACCACCGTCAAATGTCCAGACATTATCCGGCGTATAGACCACACCATAAGTGTGTGTCAGCGCACTGCGAACACCAAACAAGTCATAATTGCCTTCCGAATAGGCTGAAAGCACATCATTCATACGGCGCTTCACACCGCCGACAATGGCACCCTTATCACGACCGATCAGATCATAGCTGCGATTGAGATCAAAGGCTCTGTCCGGATCAAGACGATAACCGACATAGTAATGGTCGTCGGCATTCGGATCATAGGTCAGAGCGGCCAGACCGCCGAGACCATTGGTGCCGTAGGAGATCTCTGCCTGCGTGCCGATTGTATCGGTCAGTTTCAGTTCTGTACCAACACCGATACGATCATTACGTTTGATATCACCGGAGCGACCGGCTGTTACCTGCCCGAAGACATAATAAAGGTGATCATCATCCTGACGGTAATCAATACGCATACCTGTATCTACGCGGGAACCGTCATAGCCGGTTTTGCCTGAGCGGATAGCGGTCGGTGACATCAGTTCGGTGTAAGTCACACCAAATGACACTTTCCAGTATTCGTCAATCTCATGGCTGACGGAAGTCTTGCCTTCACGCTTGATCTGACCGTCCGCATCCCAGAAATCATCATAGATGAGTTTCAGACGGGTTTTGTCCGTCACATCCAGATCGGCATGAGCACCCCAGAGGCGTTTATCGACACTGGTATTGTCGAAAAGACTGGAGAAACCGGCTTCTTTTTCTTCATAATAGCCGCCGATTTTGCCCTGCACGCCGTCTTCCTGAATGTCGGCCAGATCAACCTGACCTTTCAGGCGCCATGCCAGAGCAGTGCGACCTTTATTACCTGTCGCAAGGGTGTTGCTATTGGTCAGACCACCATCAGTGGAGCGGGTAAAGCCAAAGCCCTGCCCGTCAGAACCGGCCACTTCTCCCTCGATGAAAGTGGTGTCGGAATGGCGCACACGAATATCAACGCCTCCGGCCTTCTGATCAGCAGTGCCCGTGGTTTCCTGATAGCCAGTCACACCCACACGCACATTTTCATTCAGCCATTGCTGGCCACGGCCACCAAGGCTGTAGCCGTCGAGATCACCGGCAACCGGCTCAAACTCATATTGTGCCAGGACATAGGTTTTGTTGCCGCCCAATGCACCGTCACGCACCGGATCAGATGTACCGGCAGAGGATGAAAGCGGACGGTTGAGGATCAGCACGCCCTGCATATAATCAAAGCGGTAATCTTCTCCGGCTCTGAGTGTACGGCGCTCAATAACGCGACCGGTTACTGAATCGCGGAACTCAACCGTAATGGTTTCAGAACCTTCAACAATATTCTGACGGCGCATGAAATAAGCCGATCCGCCGGTTGCCAGATATTCCTCATATTGCGGCAAAGTATCCGGCTGGGCAGCGTATAAATCAATTTCGGTTTTACGCTCGCCAAAGCTTGTTGTTGCTTCCGAACGGTAAACGCCCTGCGCACCATAAAGCGCACGGTCAGAGCGCATGAACTCTGTGCCGGTGATGCGGGTTTTGAAATTACCCCATACTGCACGGCTGTCACCATGCTCTAAACGGACATAGAATTTACCATTGGTCGGTGCATCTTCCACAAAAGTGGAATCGTCACCATAGACCGGATAATAATCATCCGGATCGAGCTTGCGCAGCAGATGACGCGGGTTCTGCTTGCCGAAATTACGGAACATCTTGTCGAGCTCGTCATCGGTTGTGTCAGCAGCAGCTGTCAGCAGATATTCGCCTTTGATTTTACCTTTAAGATAAAATGCCAGACGGCCATTGGTGGTGGTGCTGTCATATTCACCCGGACGCACGGCTTCAATACCGCTGTCGCCGTTGCGCTTGCGAAGCGTAATGTCGGCCAAACCGACATAGAACCAGTCATTATCCGGAATATTAATATCGCGGTTAAAGGCCAGACCGTCGCCCTTCAACCCGTCATTAATGCCGACATCAATATCGTGATCGCCGGGACGCAAAATGCGCTGCACTACGAATTTCTGCTGGCCGTCAACCGGAATGGTTTCGCCAAAAGCTTTGACCTTATAGCCATCCGGTACATTGGTGCCATGAACTGTTACCGCACCGCCCTGCACACGAATGTTGCGGATTGCAGTTCTGTCTTCGCCCATCCCCGGCGCAACAGCTTCCGCACGATCGCCCAAAATGTCTTTCTTTTCACTGCGGCGCAAAGTCAGCGCTTCGGTTTCATCAAACCGGCCTTTTTCATCATAAACACGCAGTACATAGGCATATTCACGCTCATCGCCTTGCACCGGCATCACCCATTGCGCTTTGGCATTGGTTTTCACCGGTACAACGGCTACCGGTTTATCGACGGATTTGCCGTCGCCGATTGCGAAAATGCGGATTTCCGAACGCTCAATAAAAGCCGGATAGTTGGTGGTTGCCAGAAATTCGACAGTTTCATTGGCGCTATAGCTGCGACGCACCGGCATGGTCGAAACATTGAGGATCGGCGATGCATCCAGACCATCAAATTTGATCTGAATGTCAACGCTGCTCAAGTCCACATCGGTTTTGCGCTCACGATCAATCTGACGTGATGTTTGAGCTGTTGGTTTCGAGGCACTGGTCTCGACCGTGTCGCCATCCACACTGATCATGAACGGAATATTGCCCGCATCGGCAGCAATACCTTTTTCGGTATTTTCGCCGATTGTCAGATGACGCAGCGAGCTGTCATCCGACATTTTACCGCGCAGGTCTGAACCTTCGGTGGTTTCAGTCTTGGTTTGCGCCAAGACTGAAACGGTTGAGAAATGGCCTGCCATCAGTGCGGAACTGGCCAGAAGAGCGAGGCGAGAGAAAGAACCGAGTTTGAACTGAGACATTTTCATAACCTTAAATTGCGTGGCGGTTTTCACTGAGCGGCTCATTTGCTCACCTCCACGCGTGTCTCGATTTCAAGCGGGTAGTTATCTCCTTTGCGCTTCCACAGATCAGCGATCTGCTTGCGAACATGTTTCATGCGCTGTTTGGCCAATGACTGTTCGTTGCCTGCCATTTTGTAGCTCAGACGCAGAACCGAGATTTCCTGTTTCAGGACTTCCACGAGTTGCGGCAGGTTATCAGCCCACTGCTTTTTCAGCTTGACGCGGTTTGCTTCAAAAGCTGCATCCTGAAGGTCAAGACGAACAACACGGCTGATCGATGCACCAAAGTTCAGCTTGGTCATTTTACCGGCAGTCAGACGGACAACACGCGGGTTTTCAGTCGTCAGACGGTAGCCTGTCGGCAGCGTGCGGGTATCAAGCTTCATGATGAAATTGGAACCGATGCGCTGATCCGGCATCGCCGCACAAGGCACATGGAAACGACCATATTCGTCCGTTGTGATCAGCCAGCCCTTAGCGGTTGCAACACGCACACCGGCCAGACCTTTTTCGCCTTCGTCCTGATAACCATTGCGGTTCTTGTCATCAAAGACAGTGCCGATGATTTCACCACAGTCGAAAACAGGCTCAGACATGATCTCGACAATCGCCTGTGCATCAGGTGCAACCGGCTTGCCGTCCTTGTCCGTTACGGTGGCAATATTGATGTGCTTGCCGGGACCTGCCGAGCTCAGAACCAGCAGTTCAAGACGGATCTCGATCGTGCTGTTTGCGCCCATCGGCTGTCTATCAAAGCTGAGACGACGACCACTGATCTCCGGTTCAGTTTTTTCACCATTTACAGTAGCCGTTCCTTCAACATAGCGGAAACCGGAAGGCATAGTATCGATGATATTCAGCAAACCTACATTGCTCGACGAAGTGTTCTCAACCTTGATCATATAAGGTACGCGGTCACCACGACGAACCTGATGCAGCAATGCCTGTTTGGTGATTTTTACCAATGACGGCTCGGTAGCAGGCAGATTGATTTTCGCCTTATCTTCCTCAGATTCATAAGGCTTGCCGTTACGCTGATCGCCCTTGGCCAAGGCAATATTGGTCAGCGTTTCCGGAAGACCGGCAGTTGCATCAATATCTGCCTGTGACAGCACATAAGTTGCTTTGAAAGTCTGGCTTTCACCCGGTTTCAGGGTCACCGGTGCCGGAGTGATAGCGGACAGCTGATTGGTACCGCGCTTGCCTGCAAATAGCGGACCTTCATCCTGCACAGTCACATTATTGAGCAGCGCATTCCCCTTATTGGCAACATCGAATGTAAATTCGAGTGTCTCACCAACTTCCGGATAGCCATTGCCGTTAGCGTCGTTCCATTCACCCTTTTTAATGATTTCCAGCTCAGGCAGCGGAGGCATAACCGGCACAATAGTCGGCTCGTCTGTATCCACTGTCGGGCCTGAAGGATCTTCAATGTCTTTCGGTGTGGTCGGATCGCCATAGGTGCCCTTCACTGTTGCCTGATTAACAACCTTTTCGGCATCAATATCCGCTTCAGTAATGGCGTAAGTGGCTGTGAATACCTGCTGCTCACCCGGCTGCATTGTGCCAATGGTGAAGCTGTTTGGTGTTATACCTGCCAATGGATCATTCAGAACCACATTATTCAGCACCATATTACCGGTATTATGGACAGTGAATGTATATTCAATTTCCTGTCCGGCTTCTGCCGGTTCGGTCAGTTTGGAGTTCGCTTCCTTGACGACAGCAATACCCGGCTTCTGCTCCAGCGGAACTTTGATTTCCTCTGAAACATCCGGTGTTACCGGTTTCTTGGTCTTATCGGCAGGGTCAACATAGTCACCGGTAACAGTGGCCTGATTGACGACTTCACCTTTTTCAATATCGGCTTGTGTGACTTTATAGGTTGCTGTCAGCGTGACCGCATTCGCATCCCCCGGCAACAATGTCGCAATGGTGAAAGGCATATCCGGTTCCAAACCAACGAGCGGATCTTCCACAATGACATTGGTCAGTGTCAGATTGCCTGTATTGGTGACGAGGAAGGAATAGGTGATGACTTCATCCACCTGTGTCGGTGAAGAAAAAGCATGGGTTTCCGATTTGACAATCGTCACCGATGCCGAGGTTTCCAACTCCACAACGGTTTTATCGTCATTCGTCAGATCAGTACCGGAAATATCGGTTACGTCATCCGGCATACCGTTTACACTTGAGCCGAATACCTGTGCCGTGTTGGCAAAAACACCTGCATCAATATCAGACTGTTTCAATGCATAGGTTGCAGTGAACGCATCCGTGTTAACTTCACCCGGCTCCAACGGACCAGTCCAGCCGGACTGATTGACGACCTGCACATCGGTAACCAAATCAACAATGCGGATCTTTTCCAGAGTCACATTGCCGGTATTGTGAACGGCAAAGTTGAACTTGATAACGTCACCAGCCTTAGCAGGCTTCGGCAATGAAGACGCTTCAAGTGTTTTGACCAGCTTGATCGAAGGGTCGCGATCGAGTGGTGTATCGGTGCTGCTGTCATCCGTTACCGGTGTCTTGTCACCGTGCTCAGGAATACCCTTAACATCGGCGGTGTTTTCAACCTTACCGGCATTAATATCGGCAACCTTCAGCTTATAAGTACCGTAAACAACAGTCTGAACTTCAGCATCATTGTCCTTGGCCGCATTAACCGGCTGCAGAATCAAGTTTTCCAGACGAGTGACATCAGCTGTGTCGATGACAACGCCGTCAAGATGATCGGTCAGAACCAAACCATTAAGCGCGACATTACCGGTATTGCGGATAGTGAAGCTGTAGCGAAGTTCATCACCGATCTTTGCCGGATTGCTCAGACCATCAAGAATAGCCACCTTCTCAAGGCTGATCGAAGGCTTATGTGCAAGCGGCGTTACAACTTCATTAGAATCCACCGGCGGTTGCGGGTCTGTCGGGTCTTCAAAATCAGCCTTGGCAGTGTTGACCACCTTACCATCATTCAGATGGTTCTGCTGGATTGGTGCTTTAACCGTAAATGTACCACTTTCACCCGGTGCCAATGAAGCAAGAGATGCCGGTGCGATAACTGCACCCACCAGCGGATCGCTGGCTTTGATATTATAGAGAGTGACATTGCCCTCGTTGGTCGCTGTCACAGTCCATTCCAGCATATCACCGGCATAGGCTGGTTCCGGCACAACCGAGCTTAATGCCTTTACAAGCGTCAGCTTCGGATCGCGGTAAGTCGGAACGTCTACTTCTGAAGGCGGTGTGGTGATCTTCTTGTCATCAGGACCATAAGTGCCGGTGGCCAGTGCTTTATTGACGACTTTTCCGGCATTAATATCCTGCAATTTCAGCAGATAATATGCTTCGACAGTCTTCTTTTCTTTCGGTGCAAGAGTACCAATATTAAAGGCACCGCTATCCACCACACCAGCCAATTCATCCGTAATCACTACATTGTTCAATGTCGTGTTACCGGTATTCTCGGCGATGAATTCATAGGTGATCTTGTCACCAACAACTGACGGGGTCTTAACGTCTGACTGTTTCAGTTTCTTCTCAAACTTCAGAGAAGGTTCACTCAATGGCAGATCAAATTTGTCAGTTGAAGTAACCGTTTGCGGCGTGCCGCCAAAGTTACCCCAAGCACCTTCAGTCTCCGCTGTATTTTCCAGCGTACCATTATCAATGTCTGCCTGTTTGACGACATAGGTCGCTTTAAAGGCCGTATCATTACTGGCGCCAACGGCGAGTTCTGCAATCTTTGTATTCGCAGTCCAGACCAGACCAGTTTTCGGATCGGTTACAACCACATCAAAGAGCGGTGTTTTACCGGTATTGGTAACTTTGAATGTATATTCAATCACGTCACCGGCTGTAATCTCGCCAGTTCCGCCAATGCGCGCACCGGTTTTTTCCAGCTTAATTGCTGCTTCCGGCACAATATTAACGGTGGTCGGCACATTCCGGTTCGGATAGTTTTCACCACCGGCTCTGTTGTCTGACTTGTCCGCAATGCCGGTTTTGCCGGAATATTCACCGACTGCTGTAACATCTGCCTGATTGGTCAGAACAAGCGGATTGGCTTGCCATGGTTTATCAGGATTAACCCGCACGACTACAGTGGCAATCAGCGTTGCATTTGGCTGCAGCACGGCATTACCAACGATCAGCGTATTGGTTGCCCCATCAAAAGCAGACGACAAAGTGCCGCTGTTCGTGCTGACGGATGTAACCTTGTAGAACCCTGGCTGCGGAACATCGTCCGCTGATGGAGAACCAAAATTCTGTGCGCCACCATTCAGAACATCCGTCAGCGTGATGTCCTTCAACGGTTCCTGACTGAGGTTTTTGGCCGTGAATGTATATGTGACAGTGTAAGTACCATCACCCATTGAAACAGGTGCATTGGCTACCTTGCCCAGGCCAACCGAAGGCGTGACGTGGAGTGTGAAGTTATTTTCAATACTCTTGGAATCTTTTTCAATGACAACCGAACCAAGGGTTGTGTTGTTCACTGATGAGGTCTTGCTATCATTATAATCATTGGTACCAGACACAGAAACACCGGTCTGGTATTTGCTGCTGTTCGGCACATTGCTGTAGCTGACCTGATATTCACCGGCAGGAACGCCCGTGAAATTATAGCTACCATCAGGGTTAGTCTGTACGGTGAATGTGAGATCTGCGTCATCATGCTTGGCAATACCAGTCAGGGTGACAGTTACCCCAGCAACGCCGACATCTATACCAGTATTGAAATCAGCTTTTTCGTTGAAATCGACGAAGATTTTACCGCTTACCGAACCACCGAGAACAGTTTTAACACTATCGCTAGACGTATTATTCGCTGAGTTTTTGTCGAAAGATTTTGTCGTGACAGAAGCGGCATTGGTCATTGCTTCTGCCTTCATATCTGTAATCTTGGTGGTAAGTTTAATGACTGTTTTTTCCGCCGGTTCCATATCACCGAGTTCACATCTGATCTGACGTGTACCGATAACACCGAGACACAAACCACCTTTACCGCTGGTAATCTCAGGAACTTCAGTCAGCACCATACCTTCCGGCAAAGTGTCGGTGAGAATAACTTCTTCAGCAACTTCGAGGCCGTTACCTGACAGACTTTCAACCGTAAGCGTCCAGGTAAAACTTTGACGCAGGTCAACAACCGGCTCGTTGGCTTTTTTGACAACGCTGACATCGGACTTCACACGAACAGTGGTTGTTTCATCATCCGCATTATTAGCCGGATTACGGTCATAGTTTTTCGCTGTTTCGTCTGAAGTTATTACAACTTTATTCTGATAAGTGCCGCGTACCAAAGACTTCATTTGGACTTTGAACTGCACTTCAGTACCGGCTTTAAGCACCGGAATAGAACAAGTAAGCGTACCGCCTGCCTGACCAGCATTCACATTTGGTGGTAAGCAGGTAAGGCCTGCGGACTGCCCCTCTACTTTATCATAGGAAAAACCGGACGCCGGAAATGTATCAACAATATTAACATTATACGCATCCGACGGGCCATCATTTTTGGCTACAATCAGATAAGTTGTATTGGTGCCTTTCTCGACCGGATCATGTTGCTCGCCATCAACCGTATCGGTTTTGGTTACCAAAAGATCAAGCGCAGGCGCATGAATTTCCACCGAAACGCTGGCAGCATTGTTGGTCTTGTCTGTTTCTTCAGTCGTGGTGCTGACCGTTGCATTATTGACAAGCTCATCTCCAACCTGACCGGTCGAAGGCTTAACCTCAATAGCCACTTCTTTCTGGGTGCCGTTTTCGAGACGCGCCCATGTACAGGTGATGGTGTTATTGGCGGAAGTGACGACCTCACCTTCCTTGAGGCTTGTCGAACAGATTGCGCCATTTTCGGTAATACCAACGAAACGAACACCGACTGGCAACTTATCTTCAATAACAACATTGTCCGCACCGCTCAGACCGTTATCATTGACACGGGCAGCAATAGTATAAACCAGACTCTGCCCCGCAGGCGCACCAGTCTTTTCAGACGAGCTGGATTTAATAACCGTTACATCTGTCAGTGGTTCAACAGTGTAATCAACCGATGATTGATTATTAGATTGATTACCATCCGGCGTTTCGGTGGAGTAAACAACAGCCGTATTCTTTTGCGCACCTTCGTCACCGGCAAATGTACTGATCTCAATGAACGGATAAGGTTTACCCGCTTCATGAACCGGCAGACTTGCAATTGTACATTTCAGCTGAACTTCCGTAGCGCCGCTCGAAGGCTGCGTACAAACGATACCACTTGAGCTTGTCACTGCGATGGTTGCCTGACCACCCAATGGGCCGCCGACAATATTTTTCAGCGTATCATCAATAACAACACCAGTTGCCAGTGCTTTGCCGTGATTGATAACTTCAAGCTTAAATTTAAGCGGATCACCGGCTTTGACAATTGCAGGTGTCAGAAGCGTCTTCCTGATCTCAAGATCAGCCAGAGTTTCTTCTTTTTCAGAACCAGCATTACCGCCGATTGAGTCAGTATTATTACCCAAGAGGTTTGGCTTTTCTGCACCATCCGGCCCTGAAACGGTCATCGAATTGGTAAACTTACCACTCTGCTCCATTTTCACGGTCAGAGTAACAGGTCCGGCAGTAGCACCCGGTTTCAACGGTTCTTCAGATGTATATTGATCCGTCTCGCAAACAAAATTACGGGGCCCAGTCATCGGCAATTCAGAACAAGTCCAACCGGCTGGTACAGCAACATCTGTTACCGTCATATTTGCAGGCAAATGATCGGTTATAGTCAATTTGCCGTCAAAGCCGGAATTGCCAATATTCTTGCTTTTTAACGTATATTGGTATTCTTCGCCGACAATGACCAAACCGTAGTCCGGCCCACCTGTTTTATCAGCTTCCAAATCAAAATATGGGTCAACAATACTCGCACCACCGTCATTGATGATGTTATTGCCCACATAGTCCAGATCTTCATTCTCAGATGTTATTGTCGCTTGATTATAAACAGGCGCACCGGCTCCCTTACCGTCATGGGTTGCCTTAACAGCTGTAGTATTAATTTTGATCGGTGCTTTATAGTTGCTGCCAGCGGATTTGGTATATTCACACACCACTTCTCTGCCGGTTAAAACACAAGCCCAACCGGTGCCAGCCAGATCTCCAAAACCAACAAATTCATAATTTTCCGGCAAGACATCTTTAATCGTTGCCTGTGAAGGCTCGTCACCGGCAAATTGTGGCGTCAAAGTAAATTCAACCGGAGAACCGGTTAGAATAAGACCTTGCGGTGAGCGCATCTTGCTCAGACTCACATCCGTACCGGCAAGAACCTTCATATTTGCAAGTGCTTTATTATTTTCAACATTCGGATCAAGCGGCGAATTTCCAATCACTTTCGCATCGATCATAATGTTAGAACTATTTCCGACTGTTACCTGTCCGGAAAAGCCAAAATCCAGAGACTGGTCTGGCTCAATTTCCTGTTTGATTTCACAAGTGACAATATTGCCCGACAATGTGCAGCCATTTTCCATCGGCTGGTCCATCACAACACCTGAAGGGACAGGGAAGGTAAGTGTTGAACCCTTTGACGGATACGGGCCTTCATTTTTAACAGTCGCGGTAAAGTTAACTTTGCCACCGCCCTTAACTTCAGCAGGAGCATTCAATGTCAGGGCTAAGTCAGCGCCTTTGTTAACAGTAATGCTGCGGTTCTGTTCAGCGCCGTTCTTGGCAATTTTACCATTAAAAACGACAACCCCCTCTTTCTGAGGGCTCAAACGGATTTTAGCGGTTACGCTTTCCTGCGGCTGAAGTATACGCACTTCACAGGTAATTATCGCATCGTTAGTCAGCTCTACGCCAATGGCTGGCATTGGGGCGCAACCGCTGAAAACGTCCTTATCAACATCAAGGCCGTAAAACTTAACCGATGCAGGGATCGTAAATGCAACGCTCGTCGGCGTGGTCGGGAAGTTATCACTGTTATTTACAGTCGCAGCAAACTCAATCTCAGTACCGGCCGCCAGCGGACTTTGTTTGTCAGCATTAATATTGAGTGTCCAGCCTGTTACGCTTTGCGCATAAACGCCAGACAGAGAGTTGAACATGGCAAAAACCGCCATGATAAACACTGTAAATAACCGTTTCATTTCGTCCCTAAAACCTATGCTTACACATCGGTCGGGACATAAAAGAAAGCACTGCTCACCCGTGTTTTACAAAAACACAAGCGCGGAGAATCAATTACCCGCGAACTGAAAGTTCGCGGGTAATTAAAACATATTCGATTAGGCCCCCACCTTGATGAGGGGCACTACATGATTCGAAATAGTTAACCAATAATTAATTGATATTTCTGAATAATTTTTCCATGATGTGACTCTTAAGCACAAAAACGAACCTAAATGGAGGTTCTGTTGCATGGGAGACCGATCTCGCAAAGAACGCGATCATCCGCGACAAACGAATGGTTGGCGCAAAAGATAACAGACAGTACACTGCTGATTGAAGCCACCCTGTTCAACCCCGCCAATGCTATCAGAGCGTAAACCTCTCTCCCCGCATATAGTCTTAAGGGCTGCTGTTTTGCGGGCAGGTATTCTCAGGCTTGCAGACGAGTCCCGTCTGCGCCAGCAGATCAGCCACCCCGTCACGCGCTCCCAGCCCCTCGGGATCGCAAAGATATTCCATGTGATCACTCAAATATCCGGCCATTGGTGCACGCCAGTCCGGTGAAGTTTCGACCATCTGCTCAGCCGTATAAAGCAGATATTCGACATATGCCCCGTAAGCGGTGAGCTCAGTTTTCTTGTTGATCGAACAATAATCAGCATGCGCCAGTTCTGGCTTTTGCACCGTCAGGTTCAGAAATTCTCGATATATTTCGCGCGCGGTCTGATCCCGCTGTATCAGATCGGCCTGACCGACCTGATACGGAATGATAATCAGTGCTGAAAGCGCGGCAAAGGCTGTAGCAATCCCGCCCAAAGCGGCCAAGGGTTCAGTATTGCGCCGTAACCAGTTCCACATATTCAAACCTTGGGTTGTTCATGAGTTGCACAGTGGATACCACCGCCAACTTCCCCTACCGGATCGATATTTAGTGTAACAATCTCGCGGCCGGGATATAATTTGCCAAGTATAGCAGCAGCCTGTTCGTCGGCCTCACGGTCTCCGAACTCAGCAGCAATCACCCCGCCGTTACAAACATAATAATTCACATAAGAAGACACAAAATCGCGGCTCTTCGAACGAATATCGTATGGCTCCGGCAAAATAACCATGTCCAGTTTACGCCCTTCGGCATCAGTCGCTGCGGCCAGAATGTCATGCGTCTCGAAGGAGGCAACCGACCATGGGTCTTCGGCGTCAATTTCATCACCCATCTGGATCAGCAATTGTCCCGGCTTAACGAAACGGGCAAGCGCATCAATATGATAATCGGTAATATCTGCGCCAATAATTCCGGGTGCCCAGATCATCTTGCGCGCACCCATCGTATCCAGCAGCATCTTCTCAATTTCAGCTTTACTGCCCCGATTGCGATTGGCATTGACGAAGCTGCTTTCGTGAGCGATCAGCGTGCCGTGGCCATCGGTTTCAACGCCGCCCGCTTCCCCGACCAGACCTGCATCAAAAACCTGCAAGCCTAATCGTTCGGCTATCTGTGCAGCGATCTTACCGTCTGCGCTGTGGGTCTGCTTGTTCCCCCAACCATTAAAATTAAACTGTGTGACGGCCAGTCCACCTTTTCCATTGACGACAAATGAAGGGCCGGAATCGCGACACCATAAATCGTCAGTCGGAATGTCCCATAGCTCTACTTTCTGCGATACCAGCTTGCGAACAACACCGTGATGCTTTGCTGCAGCCAGCATCACAACCGGCTCAAATTCTGCGATCGTATTGGCGATTTTCGCAATCGTTTTCTGAATATCATCAAGAAAATCAGGATCGTCATAGACAACAGGATTAACCGGCCACTGCATGAAAGTGCGCTCATGCGGTTCTGTTTCTTCCGGATACCAAAAACCCGCAGCACGCGCTGATGTACCTTCCGCCTGCCCCCGACGCGCTTGCATCGACAGACCAACGGCAGCGGCGGCAGCACCCAGTAAAGTTTGACGGCGTGTCATCATTCTATCACCATGAAAATAAAAAAGGAAAATCGATATTTTAGAATATATTTACATAAAGTAGAGCACCCTTAAGCGCTGTCAACGAATGTTGAACACATTCACGCATATTGCAGGGATATTTTTTGACACTCTGTCCTGTTCAATGCCGCATTATTGGCGAGAGGTGACGCGGTGACAGGTAAACAGCGCATCATATTTTTACGTCAGATTGTCGTGATAAAACAGTAACGAGGCAATGAATGTCAAAGCACCGATCATAGCCAGAATAAAAAACCGGCGTGCTGTAACCGGCTTTTTTACGCATTGGCTGGCAATCAGCAAAATGACTGACCAGAGACAAGTAAAAAGCAGCAGGCACAGGGTATAGACAAATCCGGACAAGTCATATCCGCCACCGCCAATCGACGGATATTGCGGTGGTGCAGGATTAAGCAACAGATTTAAAAAAACTGTGACAAGTATAAAGAATGCCAGAAGACTGAAAAACACCGTATTTCTCAATAGCATCCCCTTATTCCAGATATTCAACGCGGCTGTATGACCGCGTTGAATATACTGGCAGGTATCACGCGTCTAGGCCAGCTTCGGAATGGCGTCGAGAAGCATTCTTGTATAGGGCTGCTGCGGGGCTTCAAAGATTGTCTCAGCCATACCTTCCTCCACAATTTTACCGTGATGCATAACGATGATGCGATCACAGAGGTGGCGCACAACGGACAGATCATGACTGATGAACAGCAATGTCAGGTTCAGTTCTTTGCGCAGCCGCAGGAGCAGATTGAGAATTTGCGCCTGAATGGACACATCAAGTGACGCCACTGGCTCATCGCAGACAATCACCTCCGGTTTCATTGCCAAAGCACGGGCAATCGCAATGCGCTGCCGCTGACCGCCGGAAAACTGGTGCGGATAGCGGTCTGCAAAGGCCGGATCAAGGCTCACCGCTTTCAGCCAATGGGCTACATAGGCACGGGCTTCGCTTTTTGTGGTCAGACCATGGGCAATCGGCCCTTCTGCAATTGACTGGCCAATGGTGCGGCGCGGATCAAGGGATGCAAACGGATCCTGAAAGATCATCTGAATTTTGGTCGTCAGTTTGCGTCCGTGTACATGGTCAGACATGACAGGCTGGCCGGATAGACGGATCTCCCCCTCAGTCGGCTGATAAATTCCGCAGACCATGCGGCCGAGCGTTGATTTACCGGATCCGGATTCTCCGACCAGCCCCAGCGCCTCCCCTCGGGCGATGGTCAGATTGACATGATTGACGGCGATAACCGGTTTGCGAGGTTTTAGCAGGCCGATTTTCTGGCCGAGCCTGCCCCAGAAATCACTTTTCCATTCGAAGCGTTTCACAGCATTGCGAACGGTCACAAAATCCGGTTTGGCTTCCGTTACTGATGGGGCGGTTTGAAACGATGCTTCTTCTTCATCTGTCGGCTTGCCCAGCATTTGCCCCGGTTTGGAGCGGGATGGCAGGGCATCCAGCAGACCTTGTGTATAAGGATGGCTTGGTGATTTCAGCACTTCGGAAGCAGGGCCGGTCTCGACAATCTTGCCCGATTTCATCACAGCAATGCGTTTTGAAATTGAGGCAACTGTCGCCAGATCATGGCTTATCCAGATCATCGAAATGCCAAGCTCGGCGACCAGTGCTTTCACCTCGGTCAGAATTTCCGCCTGTACGGATACGTCAAGTGCTGTAGTCGGCTCATCCGCAATCACGACCTTTGGATTGTGCAGCAAAGCAATAGCAATCGCCACGCGCTGGCGCATACCACCGGAAAACTGATGCGGATAGAAATCAACCTTATGTTCCGGATCGACAATGCGTACACGGCGCAAGGCTTCCACACAGCGCATGCGGGCATCGCTGTCCGAAATAGTTTCATGCGCGCGCAATGCCAGTGTCATCTGATCAAGAACGGTCAGCACCGGATTGAGTGTCATCATCGGATCCTGAAAGACCATCGAGATTTCACGGCCGCGTAATTTGCGCAACTCGCTTTCACTCAGGCCGACAAGTTCACGCCCTTCCAGTTTAACGGAGCCTTGCACGATGCGTCCCGGCTTGTCGATCAGCCCGATCAGAGAAAAACCGGTGATGGATTTGCCGGAACCGGATTCACCCACCAGTCCCAGAATTTCCCCGCGGTCGAGATAGAAGGAAACACCATCGACAGATTTGACGGTAGCGGCACGGGTTTCGAAATGCGTATGCAGATCAGTAACTTCAAGAAGATGAGCTGTCATTTGTTCAACCTCGGATTAAGCTGGTCGCGGATCTGATCGCCAACGAGATTGATCGCCATAATGAGAATGATCAGTGCAATGCCCGGATAGATCGAAATCCAGTAGCGGCCGGACAGCAGATATTGGAAACCGTTGGAAATGAGCATGCCGAGAGATGGTTCTGTCGGCGGTAGGCCGACACCAAGGAATGACAGCGTTGCTTCCAGCGAGATTGCCGAGGCGACCTGTACTGTTGCCACAACAATGAGTGGTGGCATAGCATTGGGCAGGATATGACGGGTAACAATGAACCAACCGCTCATCGGCACAGAAAGTGCGGCCTCGACATAGTCTTTATGGCGTTCAGCAGAGGCTGCACCGTGAGCCGTACGCACAAAATAGGCATATTGCGAAAAGACCAGAGCGATAATCAGCTGGCTTTTGCCCTGCCCGAGAAGTGCTGCCACCACAAAGGCCAGCAGAATGGCCGGAAAGGAAAGTTGCAGGTCGATAACGCGCATGATGAAGGCTTCAAAGCGCCCCCCGACATAGGCTGCCGTTGAGCCAACCAATGCACCAATGGCAAAGGCAATCGCACCGGCCAGCAAGCCCATTTCCAGTGAAATGCGCAAACCATACAGAATGGCGGAGAAGAGATCGCGCCCCTGTCCGTCGGTTCCCAGAATATGGGTGTAACCGCCCTGACCGATATAACCGGGTGCACGGCGTCCGTCCCGCAACACAAGGCTGGAAAGATCATACGGATCCTGTGGTGCAATCAGCGGTGCGAAGACGGCCAGCAAAATGATGAGCAGCACTATAAAAGCGGCAACCATAGGCACCGGATGGCGTTTGAATTCCGACCAGAATTGTAATGATCTGCTGTTGAGTAATGACATTATTTGCCACCTCCCTGACGCATGCGCGGATCAAGCACGGCATAGGACAGATCCACAATCAGATTAATCGTGATGAAAAGCAGGGAAACCAGCATCAGATAGGCAACCATCACTGGTCGGTCGAGTGAGGTGATGCTGTCAATGATCAGTTTGCCAAGACCCGGCCATGAATAGATCGTCTCCGTTACAACGGCAAAAGCAACGGTTGAGCCAAGCTCCAGACCAAAGACGGTAACAAGCGGAATGGAGATCAGGCGCAGCACATGACGGCGCAGAATTGTGCGCTCGTTAATACCGGCGGCACGGGCAAATTTAATCGTGTCGGTCAGCATGATTTCACGCGTACCGGACGCAGCCAGACGGATCATCAACGATAATTTAAACAGCGAGAGATTAATGGCGGGCAATGCCAGATGATGAAGACCATCAAGTGTCAGGAAGCTGACAGGAACACCGAGCACGGAAATTGTGGCACCGCGTCCGCCCGCAGGCATAATACCAAGCTGCACGGCAAAGACCATAATCAGCATCAGCCCGATCCAGAACGTGGGAACGGAAAAGCCGAGAATGGACAGCGCCATAATGATTTTGGACGCCCAGCTGTCCGGCTTGTAACCGGCATAAATACCAAGCGGAATACCGATGAGACTGGCCATGAACACAGCCGTCAAGGCCAGCTCGGCAGTTGCAGGCAGGCGTGATGCGATCAGCTCGGAGACAGGCATATTATAGACGAAGGAGCGCCCCAAATCGCCATGAAGCAGATTGCTCATGAATTGCAGATATTGCTGCCATACCGGCAGGTCCAGCCCGTATTGGGCGATCACCCTGTCACGGATTTCCTGTGTCGCATCCGGTGAGATCAGCACATCGACAGGATTGCCGATGACAAAGACCCCCATAAAAACCAATAGCGACATGACAAGCATCACCAATGCTGCCTGCCATAAGCGTCTGACAATAAATGCAATCATCAGCTATGCTCCCCCAAAAGCGGATAACGGACAGTTTCCTCCCGCCGTATCCGCTTAACTATTTCTAATGCTGGACGGGATTTCTCCTGTCCGGAAATTTATAATTATCAGTGCCAGCCGTTTTCGAGTTCAAAGCGGGTTTCACGCACAGCAACATCCCAGATCGCCAGCATATCGGCATCCGGACGTTCAAAAAGGCCGTGATAATTGCCTTCGCAGCTCTCCAACAGCGTACGTTTACGGCCGGCGTCAACGCGAGCCATAGCGCCGAAATCAATGCGCTCTACCGCATGTTCCGGCTGCTGAACGTCTGCAAGACGTGTCCACGGAAAGTTTTCCATCCATGAGGCGTGGGAAGCACGGCTGTCGATTTCCAGTACTTTGCCCATGGTTTGTGGTGCGCGCCACCAATCGTGCATTTTGACGCTGGCATCGCGGTTGCGGTTCAGCCACTCAGACACAACAGTACCGGCAGGCGCATTGCCGCCATGGCCGTTGACGATCAGAATACGACGGAAACCGGCGCGGTAAATGCTGTCGAGAATATCTTCAATCACACCGATATAGGTGCGCAGGCTCAGGGATACTGTACCGGGGAAGTCAGCGAAACTGGATGCCAGACCATAAGGGAGCACGGGAAATACCGGCACGCCCAGCGGTTCTGCGGCATCCAGCGATACTTTCTCGGCAAGGATCATATCTGTGCCAAGGCTGATGCGGGCATGTTGCTCAACGCTGCCGATCGGCAGGATGCAGCGGTCGTCCTGTTTGACACGATCTTCAACCTGCGCCCAGTGCATGGCGTTAATATGCATGTGAAATTCCTCTCATTTCAAAAGTGTTCCCGAGTCTGCGCTCATGGGTTTCTGAAACTATTATCCATGAAAATATTTCGCAGACAAGTTCCAATTGGAACAAAAATTACGTTTGACATCCTTAAAACAAGCTATATCTTGTTCTGAATGGAACTTAATTGCTAAACTGTCACGGGGAGAAGTGATGGAGGAACGCGTAGCAATCGCTCTTTTGGAGGGGCGCGCGGGGCGCAGTGAGGCGGCAGACAGCCGCATCAGCGAAAGCGATATTCTGCATACTAAATTATGGGAAAATCCGTGCTGGTTGTCCTTCCGGATCAACTATCTGGCACTCCATTACAACAACCCGATCTACGGGCTGATCGGTGCGGATCATGATCTGCTGCGGCCGGAATTTGTGGTGCTGTATTCGCTGTTTCTGCGCGACCGCACGACTTTGTCCGAAGTTGTTGCCGGTTCCGGCTTTCCGAAAAACACGCTGAGCCGCGCCACTAAAAAACTGACCCGCCTGAAACTGGTGCAACGCGAAGGTGACAGCGACGACCTGCGCCGTGTTGTGCTGTGCTTGACCGATGAAGGGCGCGCCATTGTTGAAGCGAAAATGACGCCGATGCTGGAGCGCGAACGTCTGATGCTGGAAACGCTCAGCCCTGCTGAGCGCATGATGCTCTCGGAACTTCTGACCAAATTGGTGATCGCCTCCCGCGAATGGCCGGAAACAATTGCCTCCGATCTGCCGGAGCGTGATGAAGAGTTTGAACAAGACTAATAATGGGGACTGGACTATTCACATGAAAAAAACACTGCATGCTTTGATGCTCGGCACAACATTGCTTTTTAGCGCCGGACAGGTTTTTGCCGCCGATCTGGTTATGGCAATTAAAGCCGGCCCTGCCTCAATGGATCCGCATTTTACGGCAACCGCCGCCAATGCCGAAGCGACGAAACATATTTTCGATACGCTGATCCGCTCAGGCAACAATCTTGAGCTTGAACCGTCGCTGGCCGTGAGCTGGCAGGCACTTGATGATACGACATGGGAATTCAAACTGCGCGAAGGCGTGAAATTCCATGACGGTTCAGATTTTACAGCGGAAGATGTGAAATTCTCCATTGAGCGCATTCCGCATGTAACAGGGCCAAATCCGGCAACGATTTTTGTGCGCCGTGTTAAATCGGTAGAAGTTGTTGATCCGCTGACTGTGCGCGTGACCACAAATTCTGCAGCACCGACTTTGCCGAATGATTTTATCCGCCTGTTTATCACTTCACACAAAGCAGCAGCTGCCTATTCAACACAGGAAACCGCAGCGGAAGGCTTCAATACCGGTAAAGCCACGATCGGCACCGGCCCTTATAAATTCGTTTCATGGGCACCGACACAGGATCTGGTTCTGGAGCGTTTCGACGGTTACTGGGGCGGATCACAGCCATGGGATCGCGTTATCCGCAAGGAAATCCCGAATGATGCTGCCCGCGTTGCCCAGCTGAAAGCCGGTCAGGTTGATGTTATTTCCAAAGTGCCTGCCTCGGACGTCCCTGTGCTTGAGCAGGATTCATCGCTGACGGTGGTGAAAAACGAGAGCATCTATATCAGCTATCTCGAATTTGATTTCCGCGAAAAAAGCCCGATGGTATTTGCCAAGGATGGCAGCAAGCTGGACAAAAACCCGCTGCTTGACCCGCGTGTGCGAGAGGCTTTTGATCTGGCAATTGACCGCGAGACCATAGTTGAATTCGCTCTGGAAGGCATGGCAGCGGTACCGACACAATTGGTGACCTCCAATATTTTCGGCTATGACAAGTCGCTGCAGGCACCGGAATTCAATATTAATCGTGCAAAAGAGCTCCTCACAGAAGCCGGTTATCCGGATGGTTTCAAAATCACATTGAGCTATTCGAATGACCGTATGCCGAATGAGCTGGGACCTACAGTCGCCCAGATGCTGGCTGCGATCGGCATTACGGCGGATGTAAACGGCGTTCCGGCAGCGGTATTCAACCCTGCGAAAACCCGCGGTGAGTACTCGCTCTATATGGCAAGCTGGGGTACATTGACGGGTGAGGCCAATTACATGTTGTCATCGCTGATGCATTCCAATGAACCGGCAAAATCGCTGGGTGCGTTTAACGTGCGCGGCTATGCCAATCCGGAAATGGACAAGCTGATTGAAGATGCTGCAGCAGCGATGGATGCAGATGAGCGCCGCACATTGCTTGAAAAGGCGAATAATCTGGTGGCAACAGACCGTCCTGATCTGCCGCTGGCGATCCAGCTCAGCGCATGGGCTGTGAAGA